>DASPXY010001091.1:0-3739 GCA_035637055.1 Gemmataceae bacterium
AACAGGCGCTGTGTGTCGTAAGTCGTCTCATCAAGCATGACCCGGCTGGCCTCGATCCCCGGAAAGAACGGCCCGCCGACACACGCTTCCAGCGCGGCGCGGTCGAGCGCCTGCGGCCGATCCTGCTCTGGCAACTTGTCGAGTGGCGTCGGCACAGGCTCAGCACCGGGCCAATCGGCGGCGAACGTGCCCTTCGCCCAGAGCTCCATCCGCTTGTATTGCGCCTCGGTCAGCGCCGCGCCAGGGGCTCCACGAACCGCTTGAGCGGGCAGCTTCGGCATATTGCCGCCGCCGCCTTGCGATTCGCTAGATGGACTTCCCAATCTGCACTACAGGGATACTACCTTGCCTTCTACGTTGATGGTTTATGATTTCGTGTTCAATGTCCGTTAACGCGTCCTTGCTTATGGACGTTTCCGCAGAATCTGCAGCTCCATCGCGTCCAACGTCACCGGCAATGCCCGCGCGGGCCCGCGGGTCACCGCACCATTGACTTCGTGGATTTCCACGCCGCCGTCCGGTTTGTTCACGACCGTTCCGGGCGGTGTGCCGCCGCGTGTGCCACCGCAGCGAAACATTGTATTGGTGTAGATAACCTCGTAGGCTAAGCCAGCTGGATTGAGTGCGAGATCGACGATCACTTCACCGGTAAAACCGCTCTGCGTATGCGTGTTCGCGACGATCAGTAGCTCCTGGTCATGCAAAATGCGCGACCATGCGAGCACTCCCGACGAAAACGGCGAGAGGCCAAAGTGGAAGCCATCGCCGGACAGCGGCCGGAAGTATTGCCGCCCGTATCGCAACACCGGCTGGCGCGCGCGGCCAGCGGCCAGCTCCTCGATCGCCTTGTATATCGGCTGGTCGCGTGCGAAGGGATCCGGCTTCTTGCCCCACAGCGCTTCGCGCACCGCCGAATCACTGTTCCCAGCGCCGTGGAGTCCTTGCTCAGTACCGTAGTAGAGGCAGGGAATTCCCAGCAGCGTGAACAGACACCCGACCCCGAGGAGGAGTTGGTCTTCAAACTTCGCCGGATCGTCGGACGGGCTGAAGAAGAAGCGCTGGCGCATATCGTGATTGTCCAAAAACGTCACGAAAAATCTGCTTGCCTCACCGTGCGAACTGAGGATGCCGCGCTCGACCTGCTTGCGATGCTCGTACATCCCAACCAACGCGGACGGCGGGGTCATCCCCTTCGCCACCGACGGCAAAACGAAAAAAAGCGGAAAATCCAGCGCCGCATCGACACCGACCAAGTCCGTATCCTCGGTCGCGTGGCGGCCGATGAAACCGGCGATCTTCTCTTCGTTGTCGAAGACCTCGCCGTACGTGAAGAAATTCTTCTTCCCGATGCTCAGCGCGAACTCGCGCATCGCATTACCAAACGTCAGCGCGAACTCCGGCTCGATAAACTTCAAGGTGTCGATGCGGAAGCCATCCACGTCGAACTTGGCGATCGCATACTGGTAGGCGCGGATCAGCGCATTGCGGACCGGGAAATGCGTGCCGCTGGTCTCATCAAATGCCCGCAGGTCGGTGACCATTTCCTTGAGCGACTCGAAGTCGCCGCCCGCCTCGCCGCCCCGACCCTTGCGGCGGAAAACGTTGTTGTGCCGCAGTTCGGACGGCCAAACCGCCGCATCGCGAGGCGGATTGTCCGGCGCCTCGGTCTGATCCGGGCGGCCGTTGCCGTGCTCATCACGCCAGTTGATTTTATAGGTACCATCGACGCGGAAATCCGCTGCGGCCGAGCGACTGCCGTCGTCGAACACATATTCAAACACGTCCCCCGCGTGGTTGAGCACGATGTCGAAGATGACGTAGATGCCGCGGGCGTGCGCTTCGTCGATCAGCGCACGCAGCTCCGCCTCCGCGACCTCCGGGTTGGCTTTCGCCGCGTCGGGGTCCGAACAAAAACGCCGGTCGATCTCCAGGAAATCCTGGATGCCGTAGCCGTGAAAGGTGTCGTCCTTGGACTGGAGATTCTTGAGCACTGGCGAGAGCCAGATCGCGCCCACACCGAGATCCTCGAGATACTCGAGTTGCTGGCGCACGCCGTTAAACGTTCCCCCCTGAAACACCCCGATCTGTCCGTCGAACGGCAAGATCCGCGGCGGCGCCGCCGGGTTGTTAAACCGATCAACCAGCAGGAAATAGATCCACTGATCGCACCAGTCTGCTGGCGACGGAAACGGCGAGGGGATGGTGCGGGTTTCACCCCCGACGGGGACAGTTTTGGTCTGCGGCGTCCGCGCTTGATCGAACACCGCCTGCACTTCTGGACTATTTATGGATGTAGGCATGAAAGCTCCTTTCCCTGACATGCTGCTGTTTCATTGGTAGTGCTACACAGCCAATGCTATGCCCGGAGCATCACGAAAAAATGCCATTGTTATTTAACATGTTACGGGTCTGCACTTGTCTGCCAGCATTACCTGTGTAGCACTACCAAGTTTATTTTGTGCCGAGCAATCACGGACTTCGATCACCGCGTCGGCCACATGTGGGCCCTCCGCATGCGGTCGGAGTCCCCGAACGCCCCTTGCTCCTGCCAAGACGATACCCGACTTTGTCCCCTATACCTGTGACCGTCATCACTATCACTGACAGAATTCTTTAGTTCTTGGGATGCCAGGAGCGACGGCTTCGCTCACCGCGTCGGCGACTTTCGGCCACCCAGCGTGAGGGGCGGAGTCCCTCAACTCCCCTTTCCTTCGTCAGTGCGGTGCTTTGACCTGGGACATCGGCTGCTGGGGTGGCCGACGCCATGATCAAGGCCAAGGACACAATACTTAATTGCTTCTATAGTAGATAAAAAATACATCAGACACGAATGGCATTAAGTTAGGCTCCAACACGGTGTTGTATCAAGGCGTTACGGGCGACTCGACGCGGTTTCGTGAGCAGCGGGTACGGTTTGGGCCGCCGTTTGACAGCACGGGGCTCGACGCGGTTCGGGCGGTAGGGATGAACCACCAACGGGGGTAAGAGCTCCCCCGGGCGAGCCGTGCTAAGCCACCGTAAGGCATCGACGAAGCTGATCCGCTCCAGGGCCACGCGCTGCTGCTGTGCTGCTGCCAGCATGACCATGCGGACCAGGTTGTAGACCAAGGCGAAGACGGTCAGCTCCTTGAGAACCCCATCCGAGACGTTGACAAGGCAGCACCTCCAGGCCCATCGTCTGCTTGGGGTGCCGGAGATTGCGTGCGACCTGCCAGCGCATATGGGACAGTTCGGCCAAAGCATCCGCTGGAGACAGGGCAACCTCCAGGAGGGTGGTGACCAACGTCACCGTTTGGGGGTCCGAAAGCCAGCCTGGGCCACGCGGTAGCGCAGTTCGCGTACGCCGAGTGTCTCCGGGAGCGCAGCAAACAACTCAGGCGTCAGCCAGGCGGGCGGGTGCACAGGCAGGCGCACGGGTTTGACCCATGCGACAAGTTGGTCTGTCACACCGAGTGGGCGGAGCCAACGGGAGCGAGGGAGCCCCTTTTGCGCGGCCCGCGCCTTGGGCGTCGTGTGGGGATGAGCGGGGGTGACATCCACAATCTGCTTCTGATGTACACGCAAGACGGCATGGAGTGCCGGCTGGCGCAGGAGCGCCAGATGGGCAAAGGAGCAGAACGCCCGATCCCCCACGAGGACATCGCCAGGGCGCAGGGCTGCATGGACTGCAGCAACCTGGGCCCTGGCGTGGGTGTGCCAGGGGGCGGCGAGGACCTCGCGCAAGAGGCCCGTCCCCGCA
>DASPXY010001092.1:0-3541 GCA_035637055.1 Gemmataceae bacterium
ATTCCCTCGGTGCTCTCCGGGACGTACTCTCCGGGTCCGGTTCCCACGGGGGACTCCGCTGTCAGCCTGGAAGGGCTCCGACAGAAGAATCGGGCGACGAGGAAAAGTCAACGAGAAACCCACTTTCCTTGCTACAGTCTCCCGAAGTTCGAGGAATTTACGAAGCGGGTCAAGGAGTCCAAGGTCAAAGAGAAGTAATCACCAAGGGAGGGTGGCCTTCGAGCACGCCTAGAACCCGGCCGAAATAGCACGAGCGGCTGTTGACTACGTGCTTGGGCCTGGGAGGATCTATGTCTTTGATGCGGGAAACCGACCGGCGATTCGACCTCGTCGTCATCGGCGGCGGCTCGGCGGGTGGCAGTGCCGCCCGTCGGGCTCGTGCCGGGGGCCATTCCGTCGCGGTCGTCGAGAAAGACAAGGTGGGCGGCGACTGTCCGAACTACGCCTGCGTGCCCACCAAAGCCCTGCTCCGCTCCGCGAAAGTCTATGCGCTGTTGAAGCGCGGCGACGAGTTTGGCCTGCGTCCAGGCACGGTTGATTTCGACTGGCACCAGGTGATGGCCCGCAAGGAGGAGCTCGTTCGCCAAACGGGAACGGCGACCGCGGACGAGCGTTACCGTAAAGAAGGCATCGCCCTGCTTCGAGGCGTGGCCTCGTTTGAGGATGAGCACCACCTCCGGGTGAACGGGGAACTGCTGCGGGGCGAAAAGTTCATGATCGCCACGGGCTCCCAGCCGGAGGTGCCGGCGATCGACGGCATCACGGAAGTCGGGCCGATCACCAGTGTGGAGGCGGTAAGCCTCCCCAGGCTACCAGACAGCATGGTCATCCTCGGCGGCGGGCCGGTCGGGTGCGAGTTCGCGCAGCTGTTCTCAACCTTCGGCGTGCGGGTGACGCTCCTGCAACGGGCGAAGACCCTCCTTCCCCGCGAGGAGCCTGAGTTGAGTCAGATTATTCAGGAAGCGCTGGAGAAGAACGGGGCCAGCGTCCTGGTGGGCGTGGAAGTCCAGCGGCTGGCCAGGCACGGGACGCGGAAAAAGGTGTTCGCCGTGATCCAGGGCCAACCGCGCGAGTTCGAGGCCGAGGAAATGCTCGTCGCCACGGGCCGCGAGCCGCGGGTGGCCGAACTCAAGCTGTCGGCGGCCGGCGTCGAGGCCGAGCCGGGCGGGGTGAGAATCAACGAGTACCTCCAGACGAGCCGGCCGCACATTTACGCAGCCGGCGACGTGTCCGGGCCGTTCCGCTATACCCACTTCGCACACTACCAGGGCACCCTGGCCGGCCTCAACCTGTTTTCCGGTGAGCCGCGGAAGGCTGACTACCGGGTCGTACCCAGGGTCACCTTCACCGACCCCGAAATCGCCAGCGTCGGTCTGACGGAAGAGCAGGCCCGCCAGCAGGGGCTTCCCATCCTCAGCGGCCGGTTCGCCATCGGCTCGGTCGGCAAAGCGCTGGTGGAGTCCGACGACCGGGGCCTGGTCAAGATTGTCGCCGACGTCCGGAGTGGCGAGGTCCTCGGCGGGCACATCGCGGCCCCCGCGGCGGGCGAGATGATCCACATCCTCGTCGCGGCGATGACGGCGCGTGCCACGATGGGCGGCCTCGCGGAGGCCATTTACGCTTTCCCTACCTTCGCGCAGGGGGTCCGGGGCGCTGCGCGGGAATGGCTGAACGCCCGCCGGCGGCGGCAACCGGCGGGATAGGTGAACGATCTGGAGAAGTGATCGCCGCCAAGACCGAATCGACGTTTCGGCACCGCGAACGCTCGCAAGCGAACGCAGAAGGGAGGTATCACGATGCTCTTTCGCAATCGAACCGAGGCCGGGCGCCAGTTGGCCGCCAAGTTCGCTGCTTACGCTGACCGTTCCGATGTGCTGGTCCTGGCGCTGCCGCGCGGCGGCGTGCCGGTGGCCTTCGAGGTGGCGCGAGCGCTCCACGCGCCGCTGGATGTCTTCCTGGTCCGGAAGCTCGGGGTGCCCGGCCATGAGGAACTGGCGATGGGCGCCATCGCCAGCGGCGGCGTGCGTGTCCTCAATGAGGACGTCGTGCGGCCTCTGCGAATCCCGGGCGAGGTGATCGACGCGGTCGCCGCGGAGGAGCGGCAAGAGTTGGAGCGGCGCGAGCGCTCCTACCGCGGGGACCGCCCGGCTCCTGACGTGCGCGGCCGGCCGGTGATCCTCGTAGACGACGGCCTGGCGACCGGCTCGACCATGCGTGCGGCCGTCGCCGCCCTGCGCCAGCAGCGGCCGGCCCGGATCGTCGTGGCCGTGCCTGTCGGCGCGCCAGAGACTTGCGCGGAGTTCCAGGAGGAGGCCGACGAATCCATCTGCGCCCGCACCCCGGAGCCGTTCTACGCCGTCGGCCTCTGGTACGGCGATTTCTCGCAAACGACCGACGAGGAGGTCCACGATCTGCTCGCACGGGCGGCCGAGGAGCACGCCCCGGCATACGGCCGAGCGTAGGAGCGGACAACGCTCAAGCACAACAGAAAGGTGGTAAGCGATGGCGACTGTTGCCGAACCGATCGCCTGGGAAACGTCCTTGCCGCAGGCTCAGGAGCGGGCCGGACGCGAGGGACAGCCGGTCTTGCTGGACTTCAGCGCCGCGCCGGACTGAGGGGGCTGCGTGGCGATGGATACCGTGACGTATCCCGACTCCCGTGTGGCCGCGTTCATCGCGGGCCATTTCATCCCCGCCCGACTGCGCGTCAAAGAGAGCCCGGAACTGGTGCAGGAGTACCTCGTCGGCTGGACGCCCAACGTGGTCCTTACCGACGACTTGGGGAAGGTCCACTACCGCGTGGAGGGCTATCTGCCGCCGGAGGACTTCCTGGCCTACCTCTCCCTGGGTGTCGGCAAATACCGGCTGAACCGCAAGCACTTCGATCAGGCCAAGGAGCGGTTCGACGAGGTGGCCCGGCGGCACGCGGGGACCGACGTCGGCGCCGAAGCCCTCTACTGGCTCGGCGTGGCCAAGTACAAGCAGTTCCACGACTCGGCCCAGCTCCGCCCGAGTTGGCAGGGGCTCGCCCTGGAATACCCCAACAGTGAGTGGACCAAGCGCACGCAGATCCCGGCCAGAAGCTAGTGGTTTCCCCGGGTGCGGGCGCTGCCGCTGTCGGCAGCCAGGAGGATTTCCGATGGCACTTGAATTGACGAGCACCGCTTTCCAAGAGGGTGCGACTATCCCCGAGCGGTACACGGGCGACGGCCGCAACGTCTCGCCCCCCGCTCCAGTGGCAGAACGCACCGGCCGGCACCCGCACCCTGGCTCTGATCTGTGAGAACCCGGACGCACCGCGGGGCACGTTCACCCACTGGATACTCTTCAACCTCCCGGCCGAGTCGAGGGGCTTGAGCGAGGGCGTTTCTGCTGAGGCGACCCTGCCCAACGCCTCGGCCTGACCGCCCGACACTTTTTTCCGGGAGGGACAGAAAAGCACTCATGGGCTCCTTGGAGTTGCCGTAACATGACTTTATACCGGCCGTTACGGAAGGAGGAGCCCATGAGTGCTCTGGCTATGGTACGCGCCTGGCGTCGT
>DASPXY010001093.1:0-6049 GCA_035637055.1 Gemmataceae bacterium
AAACCCGAACCGAAAAAAGAGGAACCGCCCGCCCCAAAGGAAGAACCCGCGCCCGTGGCTGACGCGGCGCCTCCCGCCCCGGCTGCCGTCCCCGAAGGTCCCGTAACTCCCATGCTCTCCCTGGATGAGCCGGAACTTCCAGCGCGCGCGATCGACCTGGCCCTCGCGGCCGAAGCTGAGCCCGCGGTCCCCGTTGCCGAGGGAGTGTCTCCCGAAATTCCCGAGGCGACGGAAGTTGCCCCGCCTGCCGCCGTTGCCTTGCCTCCCGAGCCGGTCGCCGCTCCCGTGGCTCCTCCTGCGGCGATTCCTATTGCCAAACCGATTGCACCGCCAGCCGCGATCCCGGTTGCCAAGCCAATCGCCCCGCCGCCAGTCGCTGCGGTCACGCCGCCGGTCGCCAAGCCTGTCGGGTCACCGAAGCCACCCGCAGCCCCGCTCCCCATCGAGACGGTTGCCCCGAGCGCGCCGGCCGTTGCGCTTGCGGAACCACCACAGGCAGCGACCCCGCAGCCATGCCCGGTCTGCGGCACGCCGCGCAAGGGCGGCGACGCCTATTGCGGTGACTGCGGCTACATGTTCGGACCCAACGACCACCCGGCACGAGGCTCCTCCGCGATGGCCAATTCCTCTCCTTCCGGTGTCCGCATCAAGGATCGCTACGAGATTCAAGAACAGATCGGCGAGCGCCCCGGCGTGGTGCGTTTCCGTGGCCTCGACCACAGCACCGGCCAGCCGGTGATCATCCTCCGCGGCAACCTGCCGGAGATGATGGCCGAGGCGCTTCTTCTCGACGAGGACGTGCCCGTCGCCGCCATCGACACCGAAGCCGACTTCATGCCCGCCTTCGACGAACCGATGCCGGTGGCGAAGGTCGATACCGGCGGCACCGCGACCTGGCCGAGCGTCGGGTGGGAGTTGGCGCTGCTGGAGAAGGCCCAGCACCCCGCGCTGCCCGGTGTCATCGAGACCTTCGCCGACGGCACCCATGAGTATCTCATCGAGGACTGTCCGCAGGGCCGCAGCCTCTGGGACGCCTGGGACGATCCCGACAACGACACCGCCATCCGCTACGGCTGGCTTGTGCAGGTCGCCCAGGGGCTGCACGCTCTCCACCAGGCCGGCGCCCTCGTCGAGGGAGTCCGCCCGGACATCATCACGGTGACTGATTCCGGCCAGGCGATCCTCTCGGACCTCTCCGACCTGCTGCCGCTGCCGATTCCGCCCGGGACGCCGCTGCGTGCGAACCTCTACACCGCTCCGGAATTGATCCTGAACCCCGACCAGGCCGACGCCCGCGCCGACCTCTACAGTTTCGGGGCGATGATTTACAGCCTGGAGTACCTCCATCACGCCCTGGAAGAGAAGGACTTCGAGCGGCAGTTCTCGCCTAATCTCATCACCGACCGTTTCCCCGACGTACACCCGGGCTTTTTCCGGCTCGTCTGTAAGACCTTCACACGCGATCTCAATACGCGCTTTCCAACGGACGAGGCCAGCAAGAAGGATGCGACGGGCTTCACCGAGTTGATCGACACGTTGGAAGTCTGTCGTCGAAGTTTCGACAACTGCCGATTGGACATCGCTGCCTGGACGACGACCGGCATGGTGCGCACGGGCAACGAGGACGCCTTCGGACTCATGCATGCGGTCGAGTCGAGGCAGGATGACCTGTCGGAGTATGCGATCGTCTTGCTGTGCGACGGCATGGGCGGCTACGAGGCGGGCGAGGTCGCGGCGCAGATGTGCGTCGCGGCCCTACGGACTTACCTGCTGCAGCAACCGATGTTCGCGGCTCTCGCCGGGAAGGAGCCGCCGGAGCCTGGCGTCTTCGACGAGGCGAAATGTCGGGAAATCTTGAAGGACTCGCTGAAGCACGCGAACAAGGAGGTTTACACCGCGGCACGGACGCCGGGGAAGGGCCGCCGCGGCATGGGTTGCACGGCGGAGGCGGTGTACGTCGATGCCCGCAACGTCGTCGTTGGCCACGTCGGCGACAGTCGCACATACCATCTGAGCCACGGGCGGCTCAAGCAGCTCACGCGCGACCAGACTCTGGTGAATCGGCTGGTCGAACTCGGGCAGCTGACCGCCGAGGAGGCGGAGGAGCACCCGCGCAAGAACGAACTGCAACAGGCCATCGGCGGTCAGCCCGACGTGCAGCCGGGGCAGTATTCCGCGAAGCTGACGCGCGGCGACTGGGTACTGGTCTGTTCCGACGGCTTGACGAACCACGTCCCGACCGCGGACCTGGAGAAGATGCTGACGCGCGAGACCGCGAACTCCGCGGAAGAAGCGGCGCGGCGGCTCTTGAACTTGGTCAACCTGCGCGGGGCGACGGACAACGCGACGATTGTGGTGATTCGCGTGATGTGAGCGGCTTGGACCGTTTTCGCCGCGCGGCAGTAACCGGCTCGCTCGGGGTGGTTCGCCGAAGTTTGGCGGAAGATTTCAGGGACAGCATGAGCACGCAGAACGCTTCCGAACGCAGCGCCAGCCGAATTGGCATCTTGACCTGGCTGGCCCTTGCCGTCGCCCTGTGTGCTGTGGCCGGCAGTCTGTATTTTAGCGCGGGCCTGGGTCTGAAGGCTTGCCCGCTGTGCATTTACCAGCGCTCATTCGTTCTCGGTGTCTTCGGGCTCATGCTCGTGGGGCTGGGGTGCGACGCACGGCCCGGCTTGCTCAGTCTCCTGGCGCTGCCGATGGCCTCCGCTGCCCTGACGGTGGCAGTCTTTCATGTCAGCCTGGAACTGCGTGGCATCCTGGAGTGTCCTGCGGGGATACTTCGGATCGGTTCGGTGCCGCAGCAAGCCTGCGCTATTCTCGCGGTGCTGTTCTTGGTTCTGGTTCTGGATGCCTCGGGTGTCGGCGCGGGCAAGCGGCTTCGCCTGCCGCTGCCCGGGGGTGCGCTCCTTCTCGGCCTGCTCCTCGGCGTCGCGTCCATTGCGTCGGCGCCGCCGCTTCCGAAGGTTCCGTCCGGCGGGTGGGAGTTGCCCGTTGACCGGGACGGTTGCCGCCCGCCCGCCTGAATAGTTCCGCACAAACCCCAAAGTGGTGAACGAGCGGCGGGGTTTATCCCCGCCGCCTAGGCGGCGGGGATAAACCCCGCCGCTCGTCTGATTTAGCTCCGGGAAACGACAACGGGCCGGCGCAGCGACGCACCGGCCCGCGACCTCACGATGGCCGCCTCAATCGATCTCAGGCATCCGAATTGTCTTCTTCCGATTCCGGCTCTCGCTCTCCGCGGGAGGGGGTCGGTCGTTGGTGCTCTCCCAACTGGAGGCGGGCACCTCGCGCGGCGCATCTTCCTGGGACGGCCGCACGATGACGGTTCCCCTCTTGCTGCGACTCACCGCCCCGGCGCCTGTGGCCTCGACCCCATTGGGAACGCTCAAGCGCAGGCTGAGCTTGGCCGCCTTGAGGTCCACCTCCTGGCCGTCGCGATGGCATTTCAGTTCGGCGCGGCCTTCGAGGACGACCTGGTCCTTCTGCCAGGCGATGGTGAGTTGATCGCACGAGCCTTGCAATCCCTCGCTGGAGACACTGACGTTGCCGGCGGCGAGGATGCTGCCGCGCGGCGCTTGCAGTTCGAGCTTATCGCAGCTGACGCGGAACTGGACGTCCTTGCCGCTCTGGGCCGTCATGAGGGTGCGGCCCTTCACGATCTCGACGCGCAACACCCACGGACAGGTGGTCAACTCCGTCAGGGGCGGTTCCTGCGTCTGGGGAGCCGCTGTTGGCGGGGGCGGCGTGGTGCTCCCCTGATTGGCCGGTAGCAGCCCAGGTGGTGCGCTCTGCGGAGCGGGTTGTGGGGGTGGGCTTGGGGCTGGCGCGGCACCCGGGACTATCGCGGGAGGCCCCTTCGGCTCGGCCGCTGGTGTCCCGACGGGAGAAGCCACGCCCGGCAGCGGCGGAGTACCGGCCTGGACAACCATGAGTTCCTGCCCGCCCGCGCGCGCCCAACCATTCGGCTGCGGCGCCTTGGGATCGACAGGCATCGGCTTGAGGCGTTCCTCGGGAACCTTCTCGCTGGCTGCGACGGGAACCACCTCGCGGGGGACGTCGCGCGAAAGGTACGGTGATCGCTTCGCGGGAGGCAGCGCGACGGGAACTGGGTCGATCAGGCTGATCGGCAACTCCTTCGGCTGCTCCTTCGCTTGTGGCACCGGAATCGCGACGGGGAGCATCTCCGGCAATGGGGCCGGACCCTTCTCGAAATCCGGCAAAACCGGCAGCCCCTTTTCTGCTAATGGCATTACGCTTGGTGGTGGGGGCGGCGCCGACGGCCCCTCCGCGACCACCTTCTGCTCCGCCGGCGGGTTCGCCGGGGCGGAACTGCCCTTCAGAAAGCCCTGATAGCAGATCACAATCCCGACCTGCGCCAGGCTTAACACGCCTATCACACTCCAGCGTCGTTTCCAGTTCATGGGTCATCCCTCCCTCTGTGTCCGGTGCGGTTCCGGCAAACGGGGGGACGATATCACAGGCCGCCGGGGCATGTCTGCGCCGATCTGTCACTCCCCGCAAGCCCACGGGTTGCCACCCGTGGGCTTCTCGGTGTACGATAACCACTCGGCAAGCCTCCGAGGACGCGAGCATGGGCGACAAGCAACAACTCCGGGCCGGCGCGGCGACCGCGACGATCACTCCGAATCTCGGGGTGTCGCTGTGCGGCTCGATGGAGGATCGCCGCGCGACGCACATTCACGACGACCTGTTCGCGCGCTGTCTCGTCCTCGACAACGGCGCGACGCGCCTGGCCCTCGTTGTGCTCGACCTGATCGCCGCCCGCAAGGAATGGCTCGGCGAGATCAAGCATCAGGTTCACGGCTTTACCGGGATTCCCCAGAGCAACATCCTCATCAGCTGCACGCACACGCACAGCGCCATCACCCCCGTCGAGGTCTTCCAGAGCAATCCCGACACGGCCTATCTCAAATGGGCCGCCCCGCGCATCGCCGATTGCGTCCGGGTCGCGGTCAATCGTCTGCAACCGGCCCGGATCGGCTGGGCGATCGGCCGCGAGGATCGCGTCGTCTTCAATCGCCGCTACATCATGGCTGCGGGCAGCCGAATCCCGAGCCCCTTCCCCGGCACCAACGACCGCGTACAGACCAATCCGCCCGCTCTCGACAAGGGCATCGTCCGCGCCGCCGGCCCCATCGACCCGGATGTTGCGGTACTCGCGGTCCAGAAGGCGGCCAACCCCGACGGCCAACCCCTCGCCGTTTACGCGAGTTACGCCCTCCACTACGTCGGCGGTAATCCGCCGACGGACATTTCGGCCGACTATTTCAGCGTCGTCGCGGATCTGCTGCACGAGAAGACCGGCGGCCAGCGCCGTGACCCGCGGCAACCGTTCGTCGGCATGCTCGCGAATGGCTGCTTCGGCGACATCAACAACATCGACGTTCGCCGGCCGCTGCGGCAGCCCTACGAGTATCATCAGATGTACGCCGTTGCCGAGACGGTCGCGAGCGCGATTCACGACGCCTGGCGCGGCATCCGCTACCGCAATCACCTGCCCCTCGCCGCCCAAGAAACGACGGTCGAACTCGACGTGCGCCGCCCCTCCCCCGCCGAGGTGGCGCGAGCGAGGGAGACGCTGCAACGTGCCCCGCAGGGACCGCTCCGCACCCTTGCGGACATCTACGCTCGCGAAACGGTGCAACTCGCCGACTGGCCAGCGCGGTTCCGCACTCCCGTGCAGGCGTTTCGCATCGGCGACCTGGCGCTCTGCGCCTTGCCCGGCGAGCCCTTCTGCCAAATTGGCCTGAACATCAAGGCGAAAAGCCCGTTCAAGACGACGATGCTGATCGGCATGGCGAACGACTACGCCGGCTACATCCCCACCGAGGAGCAGCACACCCTCGGCGGCTACGAAACCTGGCGGGCGAAGTCGAGCTTCCTCGAAGTGAAGGCGGCAACGCTGCTCCAGGAGGCCGCTCTCGGGCTGCTCGGCAAACTCGGCACCGCCCCCGCGCCCGGTTGACCCTCCCACCATCCCCGGCCACCCACCGCAACGGGTGAGCCTTCATTGAGGCCCCACCTA
>DASPXY010001094.1:0-6279 GCA_035637055.1 Gemmataceae bacterium
TGCCAGCCAACTCCTGCATGCGCTGGACATACTGCTCCTTGCTGCCGCCCAGCCCGTGAATGAAGATGACCACGGGCATCGCCTTGTTGCCTTTCTGGTAGTAGATGTAGGCGGGCACCGGCTCATCGGGATCCCAGCCCGCGAGAAACAGTTGCTCGCGTTCGATGGGACTGCCCTTGGGTGGTTGGGCACGCTCCTGCGAAAAAGCGGGCGCCAGGATGCCAAGAATCAGTAGCCAGCGCATGGTTGCCTCCGGATGCCAGGGCGAAAGGGCTCAACGTCGCCCAGGCTCGACCGGCGCGAAGACGACGAGGAACGCCGCGTTGCGGGAGCCTTCGTCGAGAGTGACCGAGGCGCTGTGGCCTGGCGTCAGGCGGGCGCCGCCGGAACCGACGCCGTTGAACAGCACGCGCGTGTGTTCCATGATCTTGATCGTCACCTGCTCGGCCGGCTGGGCGCGCTCGCGCGGCAGTTCGATCGTGAAACTCTTGCCGTCCTTCCCAACGCTCACGACCTGCCCACGCACGGTCTGGAAGCGTTCCTTGACCTTGCCCTTTTGCGGCGTCACAGTGACGGAGGCGGCGGTGTCGCTGGAGCCTTCCACAAGCAATACATGGACGGTGGAGCCTTCGGTCAGTTTGGCGCCATCGGCGGTGATATTGTTGTAGGTAATGCGCGTCTTGTCCGTAATCTTGATTTCCACCCGTTCGGCCTGGCCGCCGCGTTCCTGGGCAGGCTTTTGGACGGTGAGGAGCTTGCCGTCGTTGCCGATCGCGACGAGTGTGCCGTTGATGGCCGCCTGCCCTGTGCCCCGGCCTGACTCCGCCGCTCGGCCGCCGGCGCGGAAATTGATAGCGGCGGCGTCCGTCTTGGAGGCGCGCTCCAGCCACACGTCCGCCGTGTAACCGACTGTCGGCCTGGTGCCCCCCTGGACGACGCCGGAATAGGTCAGCACTGTCCCCACGGTCAACTTGACCTCGACCGTCTTGCCGCTCTCCCCGCGGCCGATCTCCAAGGTCAGCGTCGTGCCGTCTTTCGATAGGTTGGTGACCTTGCCGCTGACGTCTGGCCCCAGGCGGTTTTCTCTGCCGCTGCCGATTTGAATTTTCGTGGCAACATCCCTGGCGCCGGCGGTCGTCCAGACCTGGGCCAGCATCCCTTCGCTTAACTTGGCGCCGTCGAGGGCGACGCCGAAGAATTTCAGCTCGGTTTTGTCGTTAATCTTGAGGCTGACCTGATTCTTCACCGGCTCCTCGCCGCGATTGGCGGGAGGCGCGACGGTCTCAAGGGTGAGCGACTTGCCGTCCTCGGCGACGGCGACGATCTTGCCGCGCAAGTTGGCGGCATTGGGGTCGGGGCGGCCACGCTCTTGCTCGAAGAAGCTGGTGAAGTTCGCCTCCTCGATCGGCCGCTGGGGGACGGCGCCGGGTGCCGCTGCCCAGGAACGGTCGGTCTGGCTCCAGGGCGTGAACAAGCCCGCGCCGGAACCGAGAACCAGGGTCACGAACAGGACGATGGTGGCACTTTTGACTTTGGACATCAACATGGTGCGTAATACTCCTTCGGTAAGGACAGCGACTTCGGCCGAGATGAGCGTGGTCGCCGCCTGGCCTGCCGCAACCAGGGCGGCGGCCTTGACAGTGGTCGCCGTGAGCGTCGCTGGCACCGCGGCGCAGGCCCCGTTGTGTGTGAGGAGCGTCGCCAGCGCGCCGGCGGAGAGCGCGACGCCGTGGCGTGACAGCCGTTTTGCCAGCAGCCGCCGGGCGCGGGCCAGTCGTGTCATGAGCGTGCCCTCGGGCCAGCCGAGTTGCCGGGCGGCAGCGCGCTGCGATTTGCCTTCGAGATCGCACAGGACGACCGGCACGCGATACTTGTCGCCCAGGCGATTCAGCTCCTGATCGACCAGCGGTTGCAGATCGCTCCAGGCGGTTTCGGGCGGCGCCGCGCACTCCGGCATTTGGTGTACCTGCTTTTCGCGCGCTTGTCGTTTGGCAATCATGGACCTGGCCTTCAGAGCCGTGCGATAGGCGACGCCGTAGAGCCAGTTGCCGAGCAGCTCACGCGGCTGCACGGTCGCCGCTTTCCTGGCCAGCACCAGGAACGCCGCCTGAAAAGCATCCTCGGCGTCGTGCGGGTTGCCCAGAACGCGGCGACAGACGCCGTAGACCATCGCCCCATGCCGGCGGATGATTCCTTCAAAGGCCGCTTCGTTCTGGGTGGCGAGGAAGGCGTCGAGCAGTTCGGCGTCGGACATCCGGTCCGTAGCGCGCAGGAACACCGTTCGCCGCAGTTGGTCGAGCACGCTGGTGACTTGGCCGACAGCCATACGCCTGGCCTCGTGGGTGAGTGACGCTATCTCATATTGCCTGAAAGGGGGAAGGTGCTTTCAGCGATTTTCGGGGGGTCTGGAGTATTGCCAACCACTGGCTGTCGCGGTCATGAGTTTCGAGGGGCGATTATCGGTCGTGCGGAGTTCCTGGTCGGGATCGATACCAAGCAGATGATACATTGTTTTGCCAAGGTTGGCGAGCTTGTACTCGGCGCCGTGGACAGAGGCGGCCTGAGCGTCGTCGGCGCCAACGACGCGACCGGGCTGGACGCCCCACGAGAAGGACGAATGGCGCATTGCCCCGGCGCCAACCCTGCTGCTTGGCACAACGCGACGCCCTCCGTATACTCACCAAAGGGTCGTCCTCGGGCCGACCTCCCGCTGCCCGCCAGCCCCCACCACCGCCCCCGCACTCCGAGGGTCTCATGAAAACGCGCTTGTCCCTCCTTGCGGCCGGTCTCGCCTTCGCGTTGCCGGCCCTGGCAGCCGACTGGCCGCAGTGGCGCGGTCCCGATCGCACCGGCGTCTCGAAGGAAACCGGCCTGCTGCAGCAATGGCCCAAGGGCGGCCCGAAGTTGCTCTGGACCTATCGCAACGCCGGCCTCGGCTTCTCGACGACCGCCATCGTCAGCGACCGCATCTACACCCTGGGCGCCATCGACGAGGTGGAATACGTCCTCGCCCTGGACGTCAAGGGCGACAAGGTCAGCGAAGCCTGGCGGGCGAAGATCGGGCCGATTTTCACCTTCCTCGGCAACGTCTGGGGCGACGGCCCGCGCGGCACGCCGACCGTGGACGGCAAATATCTCTACGCACTCGGTGGTCAGGGGGAACTGGTCTGCGTCGAGACGGCCAACGGCAAGGAAGTCTGGCGCAAGGATCTGATCAAGCAGTTGGGCGGCGAGATGATGAGCGACTGGGGCTACAGCGAATCGCCGCTGATCGACGGCGACCTGCTCATCTGCACCCCCGGCGGCCAGAAGGGCACCCTCGCCGCTCTCAAAAAAGCCACCGGCGAGGTCGTCTGGCGCAGCACGGACCTGAAGTACACGGCCCCCTATTCGTCGATCGTCGTCAGCGAGGCCGGCGGGGTGCGCCAGTACGTGCAGAATGGTTACATCGACGATACCGAGGGGGGAGTCGTGTTCGGCGTCGCGGCGAAGGACGGGGCGGCCCTCTGGACGGAGCCGTTCTTCAAAGGCTCCAGTTACGCCATCGCGCCGATGCCGATTGTCCGCGGCAATCTTGTGTATGTCACCGCAGGCTACGGCGCCGGCTGCCATCTCTTCGAGTTGACGCCTGCGGGGAAACGCTTGAAGGCGGCCGACCGTTACGAGAAACGCGAGCGGAAAACGATGAAGAACACGCACGGCGGCGTCGTGCTGGTGGGCAATCACGTCTACGGGCACTCGGAGGGGCTGGGCTGGGTGTGCCAGGAGTTCGAGACGGGCAAGGTGGTCTGGAACGAGCGCAACAAGCTGGAGTGCAAGAGCGGAGCCACGACCGCCGCGGACGGTTTTCTGTACTATTTCACCGATGAAGGCGAAATCGCGCTGGTCAAGGCAACGCCGGAGGGCTGGCAGGAGCAGGGGACATTTACCATCCCCGAAAAATCGAAGTTGTCCCCGGCGCGTCGCACCGGCAGACAGGCGATGGTCTGGACGCAGCCGGTGATCGCCAACGGCCGGCTCTACCTGCGCGATCAGGAGTTGCTGTTCTGCTACGACATTCAGGCGAAGAAGTAACCCACACAAACCCGAAGCGTCAGCGAGGGATGCGGCGTGTCCCTCGCTGACGCTTCGGGTTTGTGTGTTGGAGAAATCGCATGACGGCGGAGGAGGGGCATCTGGAACGGGCGGAATTGGCGGCCCTGCAAGGGGAACGCCTCCGTTCCCTCCTCGCCGCGATCCTTCCCGCCAATCGCTTCTACGCCGAAAAGTTCGCAGCCGCAGGCGTCTCGGCCCGTGACGTGCGCGGCCTGGAAGATTTACCACGTCTACCCTTCACCACCAAGGCCGAACTGCTCGCCGATCAGGCCGCCCATCCGCCCTACGGCAGCATTTTGACCTATCCTGCCACACGCTATCGCCGCCTGCATCAGACGAGCGGCACGCGCGGCCGGCCGCTGCGTTGGCTCGACACCGCCGACAGCTGGCAGCGCCTTGTCGGTTGCTGGAAGACGATTTTTCGGATCGTCGGTATCGGAGAAGGCGAGCGGCTATTCTTCCCGTTCTCGTTCGGGCCATTCCTCGGCTTCTGGACGGCGTTTGAGGCGGCGGGGCAATTCGGCTGCCTGTGCCTGGCCGGCGGCGGCATGAGCAGCCCTGCGCGGCTGCAATTCCTCCTCGACAATCAGGCGACCGTCGTCCTCTGCACACCGACGTACGCCCTGCACCTCGTGGAAGTCGCGCGGCAGCAGGGCGTCGAACTGCGCCGCGCGGGTGTCCGCGCCCTGATCGTCGCCGGCGAACCGGGCGGCAGCATCCCCGCGACGCGCAGTCGTATCGAAGAAGGCTGGGGCGCGCGCGTCTTCGACCACAGCGGTTTGACCGAGGTCGGCCCGCTCACCATCGAATGCCCCGAAGGGCCGGGCGGTCTACATCTGTTAGAGGCCGATTACATTGGCGAAGTGATCGATCCGGAGAGCGGTGAACTTACGCCGACTGGGCAGGTCGGCGAACTGGTGGTAACGAACCTGCACCGCGCCGGCAGTCCGGTGGTGCGCTATCGCACCGGCGACCTGGTGCGGGTTAGTCCGCGGCCATGCCCCTGTGGCCGGACGTTTCTACGACTCGACGGTGGCATCCTGGGCCGCACCGATGATATGATCCACCTGCGCGGCAACAACCTCTACCCCGGCGCCCTGGAGGACGTCATCCGCCGTTTCCCCGAGGTGGCGGAGTATCGCATCGAGGTCGACTCCTCCGGGCCGCTCGCGGCGCTGCGGATCGAGGTCGAGCCGCGCTCCGCCGACGGCGCAAGCTTGCTCGCCGAGAGTGTCGGGCAGGCGATTCGCGATGCCTTCCTGTTCCGCGCCGAGGTGCGGGCGGTGGCGCCGGGCACGCTGCCGCGCTTCGAGATGAAGGCGCAGCGCTGGTTGACGAACGAACCACAGAGACACAGAGACACAGAGAAGACCAGAGAATAAAGGAGAATCCCATGAGAAAAGTCCGCGGCCTGCCATCGCCCATCTTGTTTTGTTTTCTGTCTTCTCTGTGTCTCTGTGTCTCTGTGGTTAGTCCCTCCTCGGCCGCGGAATGGTCGCACTGGCGCGGCCCGTTCCAGACCGGCTTCTCGCCCGAGACGAACCTGCCCGCCAAGTGGTCGCCCGACGGCGAGAACCTCGTCTGGAAGAAGCCCTACGGCTGCCGCTCCACGCCGCTCGTCATGAACGGCCACGTCTACCTCCTCAACTACGTCGAAGTTTTGGGCAAGCCGGAGACGATCCAGGAGCGCGTCATGTGCCTCGACGCGAACACCGGCAAGCTGCTCTGGGAGCACAAGTTCAACGTCTGGCACACCGAGATCGTCACCGTTCGCCTCGGCTGGACCAACCTCGCCGGCGACCCGAAGACCGGCAACGTCTACGCCCACGGGACGCAAGGTCTGCTGCTCTGCCTGAGTAAGGACGGCAAACTCCTCTGGTCGCGCTCGCTCACCGAGGAGTTCGGCCGCATCAGCGGCTACGGCGGCCGCGTCACCAGCCCCATCGTCGACGGCAACCTGGTCATCATCGGCATGGTCAATTCGAGCTGGGGGGCCCAGGCCAAGGGCGCTAATCGCTTCGTCGCCTTCGACAAGAATACGGGCGAGGTAGTGTGGTGGGCCGAGGTGCCCGGCCAACCGCGGACCTATTATTCCGGACTCACCGTCGCGGTCATCAATGGCGAGCGCCTGCTGATCTCGGGCACATCCGACGGCGCCGTCGTGGCGATGAAGGTGCGCACCGG
>DASPXY010001095.1:0-7067 GCA_035637055.1 Gemmataceae bacterium
GATTGTAACGACCAAGACGAGAGCAAAAATCGTCAAGAGACGCGGTGCGCCTATTGACTAAAGAGGCCATAGAGCTGTTCGACAAAGACATCTGAAATATCTGCTTACTTCTTCCGCCGAGGCTTGTTCGACCCCGCTGGCTTCCCGGCGGTCAGCTGGTCCAGGTACTGCCGAATCTGCTCCTGGGATAACACGCCCAGGAGCCTCTCCGGCGGGAGCGCCTGCAACACCTCCTGCTGCTTCTCCGGCGGTAGCGCTTGCAATGCCTCCCGCTGCTCCTCCGGCGTGAGCTGCGCGAAATGCTCCTTGATGTACTGGCGGTTGAAGTCCTCCATCGTGAACGACACGGCAAAGCCCTCCCCTTGAAGCTTCTCGAACAGCTGCTCCAGCAGCCGGCTTGTCTGCTCCGAGCGCCGCTGGTACGCGCCGCTTCCGAACTCCACCAATTGTGCCGAGGCGCTGAACAGGTGCAAGGGCGCGTTGTGCGCCTCGCGGGGCAACTCCCCTGCCACAACGACACGGATGGTGTCCGTGCCCCACTGGCAATCATATACGCCGGTCTGCACTTTCTTCCAGGGGACTTGCCCGGACAGGTTATGCGGGAAGCGGGCGGCCACCGCGTAGAGGCCAAACTGGTCGCCAGGGAGCAGGTCGGTCGGCGAGGGGCTGACGAGTTTGCGGTAGGCCACGTCCGCCCCGACCAGTTCCTTCATGGCCCACGCATCGAGTGGTTCGTGGTGTGATTTGAAGGTCATCAGGTTGTGCGGCCGAGACCGAAAAGGTGTCAGGAACCGAATAGGCAGATTGTCTATTCGGTTCCTGACACCTTTTCGGTCTTGACACCTTTTCGGTCTCCTCCTTTTCGGTCTCATTCCATTTCCCTTCATTGCGTAGAGCGTCACCATTTCCCTCCATCGACCGGCAAGCCGCCGGGTTCCTGCAATTCCGCAACTTCATCGAAAAAACGTGTTGCACTGGGGGGGAGCGCGGTAAAATCTCATCCTCACATCGACGTGATCGTCACGCTGCCACGACCTATCGCCAGAGGAGAATCCCCAAATGCTCCGGCAACTCGTCAAGCGTCTGCTATCCTCGAAGCGGCCGAGCCGCGCCACCGCCCGGCCACGCTTCCGGCCAAAGTTGGAGGCCCTGGAGCAACGCGACGTCCCAAGTGTGACCGTGGTCAACCCCGGCGATCAGACCAACTACACCAACGATCTCGTGAACGTCGCGATCAGCGCCAGCGACAGCAACAACGCCCCCTTGACCTACAGCCTGACTCACGCTCCCGCTGGCCTCACGATCAACCCGAACACCGGCCAGATCACTGGCACTATCGATGTCCTGGCCGACGTCGCCAGTCCGTACAGCGTCACCGTTAGCGCCACCAACGGCACCGACAGCGACAGCCAGGACTTTAACTGGACGGTCTACCCCTCGCAGGTCTGGATGGTCAACCCCGGCGACCAGAGCAATTACGACGACGAGCATGTGGACTGGACAGTTTACGCTGGCGACTACAGCAACGGCACGCTGTCCTTCAGCGCGATCAACCTGCCCCCTGGCCTGAGCATCAATGCGAGCACGGGGGAAATCACAGGCACGGTCAGCGACGATGCCGACGTCAACGGTCCCTACGCGACCACCCTCCGGGCCACCGACGGCATCTACAGCGCCAGCGTCAACCTCTCCTGGGCCATCGCTGCCCCACTCGACTTGGACCCGGTCACGAACACCAACAACAGCGGCGCCGGGTCGTTGCGTGCCAGGATCCAAGAGGGGATTGACGCTGGTGCTGCCTCCATCCGGATCAGCTTCGCAGCAGCTCTGACTGGTACGATCACCCTGACTTCGGCGCTTCCGGACCTTGCGAAGAATTTCAGGATCGTGGGCCCGGCTTCAGGCTCGCTGACTATCCAGCGCGACACCTCTCAAGGCAATTTCCGCATCTTCAACATCGGGGATGAGAATCTGACCTGCCTCATCGAGAGTCTCACCATCGCTTACGGAAATAGTACCGGTCTCGGCAGTGGCGGCGCCATCCGGAACCTAGGGAGTTTGAACCTGATCGACTGCTCGTTCCAGAACAATACCTCGGGTAGTAGCGGCGGGGCAATCTACAACGGTGGCACGCTGAACGCCTCGAACTGCTCGTTCTACAACAACACGGCCTCGGCCTCCGGCGGCGCGATTTACAATGAACAGCACCCGGACGCTAACGAGAATCTGGTCGGGGGCACGCTCATTCTCACCTCGGGCTGTGTGATCCAGCAGAACATGGCGGCAGGCTCCGGCGGCGGGATCTGCAGCAACGCATTCACGACCGTCAGGATCCGGGACAATTGCCAAATCAGCGCGAACGTCGCTCTCTACGGGGGCGGCATCTACAACTGCGGGGATTTGCAGATGATCGGCGGCGACCTCCCCAGCAACGAAGCGAGAACTAGCGGGATGGACCCTGGGCGGGGCGGAGGCTATTTTGGTGTTGCAGGCAGCACCGCCTCCTTCCAGGGGGTCGCCTTCGACGATAACCGGGCGGACGATCGTGGGGGCGGCTTCTATCTCATGGCCGGGAGCACTCTCGGTCTCAACACCTGCACCATAGGAACCAACAGCGCCAACTTGGCGTCGGCCGGGCCAGGGGGCTATGTTGAGGCCGGGGCGACATTCAACCCCGTCAACTGCACCATCAGTGACGACGTCGGCCCCTAGCGAGATGGACAGTTCCCCTTATAACCGGGGTGGGTCAGACTCAACCCGTTTGGCCCACCCACGACTTTAGAGGTGACCACTGATGAAGGCTACCTCTCCGATTTTGAGTTGTTGCACGTTCAGCCTCCTGGCCGCGCTGGGGCTTGCCTCGCTCTACTCCGGCCGCGCGGGTGGTCCTGCCACTCAGCAGGTAGACGACTTGATCCAGCAACTCGGGGACAAGCGGCCCAAGGTCCGCGAAGCGGCGACACGTCGCTTGTTGGAGTTGGAGCAGGTGGTGCCAGCCTTGCGTGCAGCACTGAAGTCGCCCGACCCTGAGGTCGCCCGCCGCGCTGTCTGGATCCTGGAGGAACTGCGCCGTCGGCCCGAGCAGCGCGCCCTCGCTCGCCTCAAGGAACACGCCAACAACGGCGAGGTCGATCAAGCGGTCGAGCTTTTCGTTTCGCGCCTCAAGTGGGAGGAGGAAAACGCCTGCTGGCAGACCCTGACGGGGCTCGCTGCCCGGTTGATCGAGCGGGGACGAAAGGAATTCGGAGGTATGATTCCGCGGCCCGATGAATTCTTCCCGGCTGGAGATTTTGACCGCTATGTGAAGGCCGCTCGCCCCCCCATCCTAGTCGGCTCCTCCCGAGTATGGCCCTACGCAGGAAAGCAAGCGGGAGAGGGAATGGGGTTTGTCCTTCGGGGCACGGAACTCCTCGTGGCAGGTGGTCACGCCCCCCGCGCTCTCATCGCCTGCGGCGGCAGCCTCCGCGTTATCTACAATGTCCCCGATCACCTCTTCCTCAGTGTCATCTATGCCACCGGCCCGGTGGAGATGGGACGCCTCACTGATTCGCTCCTCATCTGCGATGGCGACTTGAAAGCGCAGACTATCTCAAGCAGCCTGGTGTTTGTGCGCGGCGATGTCTATTGCGCCCATGACGGCGGGGTAGGCAATAGCCTGGTCATCATGTCCGGGCGCTTCCACCTCGGTAAGGATGCCCGCATCGGGGAAAAGGCCGACTTGCGCCAACGGCAGACCAAGTTCCTCGACTTTGTCAAGTTCTTTGACCCGGCCCGGGAAGGCATCGTAGTCGAGGCAGCCAAGAGCGGCGTGCGCGTCAAAGCGGTCGAGGCAAGCAAGCCATTCGCCAAGGCCGGACTCCAGGTGGGCGACGTCATCATCGCCGTGGACAAGCAGCCGACCGCCGACCCGGAGGCGTTCCGCCGCCAACTCCGCAGCGCCCTGGCACGCGAGACTTTCACCCTCCAGGTCACGCGCGGCGACGAGAGCCGGCAGATCCGCATCACCGCCGCCCGCGTCTCACAGCCGCCCGCTGCCCAGGACGATCCACAAAAGAAACCACAGAAGTGAGGGATTCCGACACCCGGTTCGCGCCAGCCTTCTCATCGGTCCTCACGCCAGGCGTCCCATCGGCGTCGCTGCTGCGAGCGCTGCAATCGTCGCGCGCGTGGCCGCCTCGACCGCAACTTCCCACGCCGGTTCGTCGGGCCGAAACGACGCGATGATCCCGCGTGAATTGTTGACCACGGCGCCCAGACCGTCCGGGAGAAATGCGGCGGCCACATCGGCAGCTGTGCCCCCCTGGGCGCCGTAGCCCGGCACGAGGAAGACGACGTTCGGCAGCAAACGGCGGACGGCGGCCAGTTCTTCTGGGTGGGTGGCGCCGACGACGGCGCCGACGTCGCCCAGACCGCAGCGGCCGCGGTTCTCGCCGGCCCAGGCGCCGACCGCCTCGGCAACATGATGGAACAGCGGCCGGCCGTCGCAGACGAGATCCTGAAACTGCCCCGCGCCCGGGTTACTTGTCCGCACCAGCACAAAGACGCCGCGGCCATCGCGGCGAGCGCTGCGCAGGAACGGCTCGACCGCGTCGCGCCCCAGGTACGGGTTGACGGTCAGGGCATCGGCGTCCCAGACCGGGCGCCGCTTGCTCCCCAGCGACACCCCATCGAACGCGGCATCGGCGTAGGCCTCGGCGGTCGCGGCGATGTCGTTGCGCTTGCCGTCCAGGATGGTGAGCAAGCCGCACTGACGAGCACGGCGGAGGACGTGTTGCAGTGCGGCCAGGCCAGCCGGCCCGCACGCCTCGAAAAAGGCGCTTTGCGGCTTGACGATGGGCACCAACGGAGCCACCACGTCGAGGACGCGCAGGCAGAACTCCTCATAGGCCCGCGCAGCATCCGCGAGAGTGCCGTCAGCGTGGCGACGGCGAACGTCCACGGGGAGGAGATCCCAGCGCGGATCCAGACCGACGCAGACAGCGTTGCCGCGCCGGCGGACGGCGTCGGCCAGGCGGTCGGCGAAGTGGTCGTGGGTCATGAGTTTGGCAATAGCGTGCGACGCCGCTCACGGCGTGACTGGTTTGAGCGTGAGGTTGTGCTCCTTCGCGAACTCCTTCTGGGACTCGCGCAGGTCCGTCAGGGCGTGGGCCTCCTTCTCGTTCGCCTTGCGGAGCAGCGTCTTGATCTGCTCTTTCAGAGTGCCTTCGGTCGCCTTGAGGTCCTCTTTCTTCGTGAGCGCCTTGGCGATTTTGTCGAACTCGGTCTCGATGATCTGCTTCTCGGTCTGGAGGAATTTCTGATACCCCTCCGCCAGCTTTTTGCCGCTCGCGGACTCGGGGCCCTTCTGACCCGTCGTGTCCTTGATGAGCGTGGTGACGGTGGCGAGCACCCCCTTGTAAGCCTCTTCCACCTTCGTGGGGTCGGCCTCCTTGTCCTTCAGCGCGGGGTCGATGGCCTCGCCGAACTTCTTGCCCGCGTCGTTGAGCTTCTTGTTGTGGTTATGGATCGTGTTGTTGAAGTTCAGCGCTTCGCGTCCACAACCCACGGCGAACAACACGGCCAGCGCCACGGCACCCGTCAGCAGCGACCTCACAATCTGCCTCCTCATCGATCTGGTATTGCCGCCTGAACTTCGCTCCAGGCGGGGCCAAACGACACGTCAATCCTTTCGCGCCGGACTCGATCCCGCCGCCGGTCTCGCGGCGCGCAATTCTTCCAGTTTGTCGGTCAAATCCTTGGCGAGGTTCGTGCGTTGCAGGAACAGGATGGCAAAACAGGTGTCGAGGACGTCCGTCGAGCCGTGTCCCCCACCTTTCCAGGCTCCGTCGGGACGTTGGTGGGCCATCAGGATCTCGACTCCCCAGTGATACCACTTCTTCTCGTTGATGGTCTTGAGCTGGTAAAGGACGGCGACGCGCTCGACCGACCACAGGAAGTACATCTGCCGCACGTGCATCGGCACCTGGGCCTCGTTGCCGCCCGGCTGACCGACGAACTTGCTCAGGTGTTCCAGCGCTTTCTTGACGGCAGGGTCATCCTCGGGGCGGCCCACGTGCTTGTCCTTCTCCTCCAGCCCGAAGCCAACAGCAAGCCCCAGCAGACCGGCGCAGGTCATCGTCGGCAGGGGCGTGACCTCAATCTGACCGTTGTAGGTCCAGCGGCCATCGGCGTTTTGCGAGTTGCGGAAGCGCTTGACGATCAGGGACAGACAGCGCTCCAGGGGCACGTCGTACTTGCGGGCCACGAGCATCGCCAGGATGGCGAACTGAGTATTGGAATTATCCCCGCCCCCGCGGAAGACCTGCTTCGGGTTCCCGTTATCCGGCCGCAGCACCGCGAGGTTGCGCACACGCGGCGAGAGGTTCACGTGGCCGGCCTGGCCACGACTCACTTCCTCGGGCGTCCGGTGCTGCAGTTCCTTCAAGGCCGTGTACAGTTGCGTGTACTCGTCCTGCGAGAGCTGCGGGCAGCGATAAGCCCAACCGCCCTGGGGCGTCTGGGCGGCGACCAGGCGCAGGATCATCTTCTGGATCAACTCCTTGTCCTGGGGATCGCCAAGGCGGTCAAGGAACAGCACCGCCAGGGAGAGCTCATAGGTTTCCTGGCCTGAGTTCCAGTTCGGCGCAGAGCCGCGGACGAACGCAACGGCCTTCTGGATGGGTGGATCGCTCGGCTTGAGGCCCGCTTCCAGAAGCGTCAGGCCCGTGATGGAGGTCATGCCCAGGGGAAAGCCGCCCCAGGTGCCGTTGGGCAGTTGGCGGCTCTTGAGGAATTCGGCCGCCTTGGCGACGGCGGCATCGACCTTCTTTTGCTCTTCGGGCGGCAGCGACACCAGCGGCGGCGGGGGCGGCTTCTTCTTCGGGCCGGTTTGCACCACAATGGGGCCATCGTCGCTGTTGTCGGGGGGGGCGGGGGCCGGAGTGTTCCCCGAGAAGCAGATCAGCACGAGCAGGATGGCAAGGCCGAACAGCAGCACGCCGCCACCACCCACGATGAGGAGCATCTTCGTCCTGGCCGACCCATCAGGCAAGGGTGCCGGCGCCGTTCGGGGGGCCGTGGCCTGCATC
>DASPXY010001096.1:0-4157 GCA_035637055.1 Gemmataceae bacterium
CTTGAACTTGTTGAAGGGCGCCTCGTCGTTGAAAGGTGCCATATCTTCGAGGATGACAGTGTATTCGTCCACCTCAAGACGATAGGCGACATTTAGCACCAGGGCGCCGTCGTGGGGGTCGCGCTCGATGCGGACGACGACGGTGCGGTCGTGATTGCTACGCGGCACGGGGTGCGCGCGGGCAGCCTGGGGCGCCACCACAAACACGACAATACAGAGGCAGAAAAACGCGCGCAACATGCTCGCCTCCCGCCCTGGTTTCCCGCTTGTGGATTAGCACTCTCCAGACTGCTAACCCGCAAGCGGGATCAGCGGGATCAATCCTTCGGGTTGCAGTAGCTCAGCGCCATCAGCGCGTAGCCGGTCACGAGGTTCGGATCGGCTTCCATCCAGTGGCTATTGTTGCTCCAGCTGCCGTCGGGCCGCTGCCGGCGTTCCAGCGCCGCCAGGATGTCCGCCCGCCAGTTATGCTTCTTGCCGGCAGCGTCGATCACGTAATCGAGTTCCAGCGCCGCGAGGCACTTGGCCATCGTGTTGTAGTAATAATACAGGCCCCACTCCTTGCGGTCCTCGGGCATGCCGGGGTTGGCGTCCACCGAGTAATTCTTGCGAATCCACTCGAACGCCTTCTTGACGCGCTCATCCTCCTTCGAGACGCCGGCGTAGATCAGGCTCTTGATGCCGGCGTAGGTCATGCTGGCGTAGCCCGGCCGCGGGTCGTCGGCCCCGGGGTTGTCGATCACCTTGGTCACGCCACCCGTCGCCGCGGTGTAGATAAAACTGCCGTCGCCGATGCGGCCCGCCCACGGCTGATCGTTATGCTCGCCCTTGAGGTTCTGACAACGGCTGACGAAGATTAGTGCCTTTTTGAGAGCGGGATCGTCCTTGGAGACGCCGGCGGCCTTGAGGGCGTCGAGGAAGAACTGCGTGTTGGACAGGTCCGGCCGCGATTTGCTGTCGTAGCCGGCGCCGCCGTAGAACGCATCCTGCGGCGTTTTGCCCTCGCCCTCGTCCCACTGGAGTTGCTTGAGGAACGTCACCGCGTTGCCGATGATTGCCTCGTACCTGTCCGCCCGTTTGGCCGCCGACAAGGCCATCACGTTGACGCTGGTGACGTAGTTCTGCAACTGCACCTTCGGATCATTGCCGGCGATGTGCTTGGCCTTTGGATTGACCAGGCTCTCGATGTACTTGAGGGCGCGTTCGGCCATCGGCTCCTTCGGCGTCACCTTGCCGGTGCGGAGCAGTCCCGTCAGCACGATGCCCGCCACACCGGGGTTCTTGTTCGTGCTCCAGCCGCCGTCCTTCTCCTGAGTGGTTTTCAGGAACTCGATCGCTTTGCCGACAACCGCCTCCCACTTCGCCCGGTCCACCGGCGGCGCCTTCGTGGGCTGAGCGTTGCCTCCCGGGGCGAGCGCGGCCAATACCAGGGCACAAGTGACGGCAGCGGCCCCGGTCCAACAGAGTTTTCGCATGGTTACCATCTCCTCGCGACAGATGCGGATTGTTTCGGGCTCCCTCCCGCTCGCAAATGGGGTGCCGCGCCCGTTCGGCGGCCCAAAGGGCAGTCTTGTCGGGTTTGGGAGTGGTGGCACTGGTCAGTCGCGCACCACTCGTGGCCAAACTCTGCACGGTTCATTGTAGCACCGCGTTGCGCTTGTCGCTCCGGTCGAGTGTCGGGGGGTCTAAATAACTCCTTACGCGAGGGAAAGTGGGGAACGAGCGGCGGGGTTTATCCCCGCCGTCTGGCCGGCGGGGATAAACCCCGCCGCTCGTTCGCGTTCCCTTTTTCGTGGGGCTATTTAGGTCATTGGGACGTCAGCCGATGGCTGAAAATCGTCACTCCACAAGCGCAAAGGGACCAGGACGCCTCGGGGGTCGGCGGCGAACAATCGGACATTATCGATCCAAACGGTGCCTGTACCCACCAGCAAGGCCCCATAATTGATCCATGTCGTCTCACGTGGCAGTGTGACGCTCAGTCGCTGGGTGGACCAGCCCGTCGAACCGCGGAGCGGGCGATCGCGCATGTTATCGAAAAAGAGCGTGCTGCACGGCCCGTCGATGCGCAACCACAGCCCGGCCCATTCGCGCACCTCCTCGGTGCGCATCTCCGCCTCCAGCAGCAATTCTCTGCCGCCCAGGCCCTGCCCCGGGATGCGCTGCATGAGTGAGCCGAACTCATCCGCCGCGGCGTACGTGCAGGCGATCCGAGCACACTGTCCGACAGGCAGGTCGGGGTGGGCAACGACGCTCAGGTCGTAGGCAGTCGAGACGTCGGCGACGAAGCCATCGCTGTTGCACCATCCCGGCGGCAGGGCGCCGCTCGCGGGCCAGTCGAAGCCGAGATTGGTCGCAGTCACGACGGCCGGCGGCTTCACCTCGGGGCCGCAGGTGCGTAACACTTCAAGGGCCTGGCGCGCGGTCGGCCGCCGTGCCGGGTCGCGCTGCGTGCAGGCCGCGATCAGACCGGCCAGAGACGAGGACGCCTCCCACGCAGCGTCGTGCACCGCCAGCCCCTCGGCCTGCCGTCCCTTCGCCTCCACGATGCTGCCCCACGAGCCCTCGAAGGCCGCGCGGCCGCTCAGGCACTCCCACAGGATTTGCCCGGCGGCGTAGACGTCACAGGCACCGCTCAGCTGCGCACCGTCGAATTGCTCCGGAGCCATGTAAGCGAGGGTGCCGGCGATGTGTCCGTGTGCGGTGATCACTCCCTGATCGTCGCGCCGGTCCACGATGGCGAGGCCGAAATCCACGATCCGGGGCAGCAACTCGGCGCCGTTGTGCTCCAGTAGGACGTTGCTGGGTTTGAGGTCGCGGTGAAGAACGTCCCGCTCGTGAGCGTAGGCCAGGGCGTCGAACAGGGCGACGCCGAGGGCGACCACGACCGGCTCGGTCAGCGCGCCCTGGCGGCGCAGGTAGTCGGCGAGGTTCACGCCCTGGACGAACTCCACGACGAGGTAAGGGGCCGTCCCCGACGTGTCGAAATTGAGCAAGCGGACAATGTGCGGGTGATGGAGTTTGGCCAGCGCGCGGCACTCCTGGAGCAGCGCCCGGACATTGACGGCGGGCAACAGCACCTTGACGCACACCACCTTGCCGGTCGCCCGGTCGATGGCGAGGTGCGTCTCGCCCATGCCGCCGCGTCCGATGACCCGCACCGGATGGTAGAGCGCCCGCCACCCGTCCACCTCGGTGAGGATTCCTGGCAGGGTAGGCGGCAACGTCACCGCCTCATCCTCCAGGAGGGTCACGAGCGCCTGACACTGGCCGGGGAGCGTGATCGGCTCCAGCAACCGGACGTTGCCGTTTTGATCGATTTCCGCTCGGAGGGTGCGCAGCACGTTAGTTCTCCCACGAACACCTGGGCGAGCGGGGGGCGTAAGCCCCCTGATCCCATGGTGCATCAGGGGGCTTACGCCCCCCGCTCGCCCAGGTGTTCTCCCGAACAAGCCCCCGTTACTTCTCACGCCACGCCTGGCCCTGGCGGTACAGATCCAGGCGCGCGCGATAGGCCGGCTTCTCCCCGTCGCGGGCCAACTCGACGGCGCGCTCCGCCCACTGCACCGCCTCGTCGAACCGGCCGCTCTCGGCGTGAGCCGCAGCCAGCGCATCGAGGCAATGCGCTTGCTTCCAGTCGGTCAGCTCGCAAGCCTTGCGGGCGGACTCCACGGCCCGCCCGCCATCGCGCACGGAGGCATCGGGACAGGTCGCCCAGATCCAGGCCAGATCGTTGTGCGTGTTCGCGTTGCCCGGATCCAGCTTGCTCGCCTGCTGGTGGTCCGCGACGGCGGCGACGTAATTCCCCTGACGAACGTGCAGCCGCGCCCGAAAGTTGTACGCCACCGGCGACTTCGGTGTGAGACGAATCTGCTCCGTATAGTCGTTGATGGCGCGGTCAACCTGCCCGAGTTGCGTGTAGGCGAGGGCACGCTGCAGGTAGACCTGGGTCTGCTCCGGCGCCACGCGCAGGGCCTCGCTGAAGTCGGCGATCGCCTGCTCGTGCTGCTTGCGGGCGGCGTGGGCCAGGCCGCGGCGATACCACGGCTGCCAGTCCCACGGCGTCAACCGCGTCGCCTCGGTGAAGTCGCCCACTGCCTGCTCGAGCTTGCCGAGCTTCAAGTGCGCCTGCCCACGGCCAAGATGAGCCGCAGCCA
>DASPXY010001097.1:0-11995 GCA_035637055.1 Gemmataceae bacterium
TCATTGGTATGTCGCGCATGCTCAGCACCGAACATTTCGGCCAGCTCAATGCCAAGCAGGCGGACTACCTCCACGACATCACCGCCGCGGGTGAGCACCTGCTGACCCTTATCAATGATATTCTCGATCTCTCAAAGGTGGAAGCGGGCCGGATGGAATTGGCGCCCGAGCCGGTTTCCATCGCCGCGGCACTGGAGACCGTCCTGGCGACGGTGCGGCCGTTGGCCGAGGCCAAGGGGCTGCGGCTGACGAGCGAGGAACTGCAGCCGGACAGTGTCCTGAGTGCAGACCCGGCTCGTTTCAGGCAGATCTTGCTCAACCTGCTCTCGAACGCCGTCAAGTTCACGCCGGCGGGCGGCCGGGTTACCGTCCGCTGTTTCTGGACGGAGAGCGTCGGCCCCCAGGCAGAGTTGGTGCAGGCGCCGGAAAGCGCAGGCGCGGTGCGCTTTGACATCGAGGACACGGGCATCGGCATCGACCCGCGCGACCACGACCGCATCGGCCACGAGTTCTATCAGGGGCGGCGAAGCCGGGGCCAGGCAGCCGAGGGGACCGGCCTGGGTCTAGCGCTGACGCGGCGGTTGGTGGACCTGATGGGCGGCGCGTTCTGGTTTCGGAGCGTCCTTGGTGAGGGCAGTTGCTTCTCGTTCGCCCTGCCGCTGCACCACGTGCGCATGAGCGAGCGAAGCGAGGAGTGGCAGGTGACGGTCCCTGGCGAACGGCCGGCATAAGCGGCCGTTCGCCAGGCGATCCCCGCGCGCAGGCAGGGACAACTGACCTCTTGTTCGTCGTACCGCCTTTCGGCGGAACACGTGATGCCGCCTCAAGCGGGACGACGAGCAAGCCGTCGCTTGAACTCGCGCTCGCAGCCCCTTGAAAAACCCCTCCCCCGGCCCCTCCCCTGAAAGGAGAGGGGAGAAGAGGACTTGGGTTTCCTCCCCTCTCCTTTCAGGGGAGGGGCCGGGGGAGGGGTTTTTCAAGGGGCTGCCAGGGCGGGATGGTCAGGCGCAGAGACATGAGGTAGAATACCTCCAACCCGCGACGCCGTTCGCGGGCCGCAGCCCGCGTCAAAGAAGCCTATGGGCCCGAAGAGAGTCCCCGCTTGAAAGAACATCTCATCACCCAACCCGACGAGTTGAGCGCCTGCTGTCAGCGCCTCGCCGCGTGCGGTCGATTCGGCTTCGACACGGAGTTCGTCGGCGAAGAAACCTATCACCCGCGTCTCTGTCTGATCCAGGTCGCCACCGAGGAAGCCCTCTACCTGATCGATCCCCTCGCCATCCCCGATCTCGATCCGTTCTGGGAGGTGGTAGTCAATCCCGCGAACCTCGTGGTCGTCCACGCCGGTCGCGAGGAAGTGCGGCTGTGTCATCTCTGGAGCGGTCGCACCCCGGGCAACCTGTTCGACCTGCAGATCGCCGCCGCCCTTACCGGACTGCCGTACCCGCTCGGCCACGGCAATCTCGTCCATCACGTCCTGGGCGTGCGGCTGCTGAAGGCGGAAACACTGACCGAGTGGCGGACGCGGCCCCTGACGCGCGCCCAGATCCGCTACGCCTTTGACGACGTCCGCTATCTCCTGCCGGTGTGGCGGCGGCTGTCGGGGCGGTTGGAGCAGCTGGGACGTATCGACTGGGCACGCGAGGAGTTCGCGCGGCTGACTGCCAACGCCACGCCGGATGAGAGTGGCGTCCTTGCGGGAGCGGAAAAGTGGCGAAAGCTGCGCGGCCTCGGCTCGCTGGACCGTCGCCGCCTGGCCGTCGTCCGCGAGCTTTACACCTGGCGTGAGGAAACCGCGGCGCGCACCAACCGCCCGCCGCGCGCCATTGTCCGCGATGATCTTCTCATCGAGATCGCCCGCCGCAATCCGACGAAGGCGCGCGACCTGCAAGTGGTGCGCGGCCTGCCGCGCCGCGATCTCGACGCCATCGTCGAAGTCGTCGAACGTGCCCGCGCCCTGCCGATCGAGCAGTGTCCGCCGGTCGCCGAGCGCGAGCAGGAGCCGACTCAGGCCAGTCTTATCACCAGCGTCCTGATGGCCGCGCTGGGCGATTTCTGCGCACGCGAGCATCTGGCGCCGAACCTCGCCGCTACCACGCAGGACGTCAAGTTGCTGGTGCGGGCGCGGCTGCACGACGAGGCGGCGCCGGCGGAATCGCTGCTGACGCGCGGCTGGCGCGCGGTCCATGTGCTGCCGCACCTGGAGGCCATCCTCGACGGGCGGCGCACGCTGCGCATCCACGATGTCCGCTCGGAGGCGCCCTTCGGTTACGAGGAGACGGGGACAAACCACACCGTTCAGGATCAACCTGCGGGCTCCCTGTTTATCGGGAACAAAAAGGGTCTTTAATTGTGACCCGGGTTCCCTGATGCGCGGCACGGAACCCACCGAACACCATGACAGACGACAAGTGTACCGCGGACGAACTCGGCGGCGAGACCTTCGAGCACGACGGCCGCACGTTTTTGCGCGCCGAGGTGCCGCGCGGGGACAATCGCGGTCAGTCCTTCGTCATCGCCCAGCCCCTCGCAGGGCGCTACCGTGTGCTGCGTTTCTTCGCCTCCGGTGGGATGGGCTTGCTCCTCGAAGGGCAGGATCTACGCACCGGGGCGCGCGTGCTCATCAAGTCGATCCTTCGCTACGACGTGATCCCTTATGCGCGCGTGCGCGATCGCGAGGGCTTCATGAACCAGCTGCGTCTGCCGCGGAAAACGCTCGAAATGGAGCGGCGCATCCTGGTGCTGTTGCGCAACGCCGGCTGCAACGCCGTGCCGCACCCCAACGACTTCGTCTTCGACGCCAACCCGCAGCTGCAAGGGCCCTATCCGACCGACGACGGCGGCAAATGGTCCTATGACGATCGCGAGATGATCGGCGCCGAACCGTACCTGATCATGGAGACGGTCAGCGGCCGCTCGCTGGAGCAGGAATTGCAGGCACTGCCGGAAGGGCGGCTCTCCGAGGCCCGCGCCTTGCGCATTCTGCGCCAGGTCGTCGATGTGCTGCGGGCCCTGCACCAGCCGGCGCCGATGCGGCCGGGCATGACGTGGCGGTTGATTTACCAGGATCTCAAGCCCGCCAACCTGCTGCTGGCGGCGCAGGATCGAGTCACGGTGCTCGACCTAGGCGGCTGCCAGCTGACCAACCTCGACACCAGCCAGAAATTGCTGCCGGGCGCGTGTACTGCCGGGTACTGTCCGCCGGAGTGTGAACTGCCCTACGCTCTGCTGACGCCGGCCGCCGACGTCTACACGGTCGGCAGCAACCTGTTCCACCTGCTGAGCGGGCGCAATCCGCTGGAGTTCCTGCCGTCGGGCACACTGGCGACCCAGGCGCGCGCGGTGCGCCTCGACGTGCGCCTGCTCGAAGGGTGCTGCCGGCCCGCGGTGCGGCAGCTGATCGAGCGCTGTCTGGCGCCCGACGCGAAGGATCGCTACCCGGATGCGGAGAGCTTGCAGCGTGCCCTCGAAGACGTGAGTGCAGGATAGCCTGTCGAAACTCTGGCAAAGACGCCTTCCGGCCGGTAAAGTACGTACGACAGGGTTTGTTTTCCAGGGAGAGACAATCCATGGCCGGCGACCTTCGTGAGTTCCTTTCGCGCCTGCCCGCGAACATCCGTATCGACCAGCTGACCTCCGAATTGCTCGACAGGGAAATTCGCGCCGGGGCGGACCTCAACTACCTCCAGCGCGACAACCTGACGCGCATCGTGCAGCACGCCGTCGAACAGAACACGCTGCCGCCCGCGCCCTATGAATCCTTTCTGGCCTATGTATATCTCGAATGGAGCGATGAGGCGAAGCGCTCCGAGGACGCCAAGCCGCGTCTGCTCGAACTGGTGAAGCGCCTCAAGGCGACGCCGCCGCTGGCCAGTGCGGTCGGTCAGCTGGCCCAGCAAGTCGCCCAGGAACGCGAGGCGCGGCGGAAGCGGGACATCGAGAAACTCGCCGCGGCGGTGACCGGTCCTGCCCATGAGGCGACGAATAACAAAACCAGCGGCGGGGCCGGCGCCGACCCGCCGAATGTCCTGGTCAAGCGCATGCAGGCAGCACGCATGGGCGGCGGCGACAAGGGCATGTCCAACCTCGACCTGGCGGCCCAATACGCCGAGGAGGCCGTCGAAGCGTATCCTCATTATCCGAAAATCTTGTTCGAGGCAGCGGGCTGTCATCAGCTCGCCGCCGAGAAGGGCACGCACCTGTCGCTGACGGATCGCTACGTCCACATGAAGCAGGCGTACTCGCTCTATCAGCAGTGTCTGACGATCCTCGCCGCCGAGCCGTATGTCAAGCTCAAGGGCGAGTACGACGTGTGGCGCAAGGGCATCACCGAGTTGATCCCGCGCGTGCAGCAGAAACTGGCATTCCTGGAGGAGAAGCAGCAGTGATCCTGCTTGCGGCTTGGAGCTACCGGAGAAAACGCGGACATCACAGGGGACGGCGGGGATAAACCCCGCCGCTCGTTGTCTTCATGACGAGCCGCCGGGTTTATCCCGGCGGTCTTGTCCGCTCGCTGAGCACTTCCCGGACTGCTAACCCGCAAGCGGGTCACTTCTGCTTCAGCCAAATGTTACGGAATTGCACCGGGTTCCCGTGATCCTGCAGCATGATCGGCCCCGGCGTGCAGGGGTCGCCGCCCAGACCGGCCGTGGTGTTCGTTACGAACTCCTCCTTGCCGTCCTTCCCCTTACGGACCAGCGGGCGGTTGTCGTGGATCTTGATGCCGTTGTGGTGGACGGTCATCCGGCCTGGCTCGGTGATCTGGGTGCCGGTACACTTCGGAGCCGTGTACTCGATGTCGTAGCTCTGCCAGATGGTCGGCGCCTTGCAGGCGTTCACCAGCGGCGCGGCGACGGTGTAAATGCCGCCGCAGTCGTTGTCCTTGCTTTTCAGGCCGTAGCTGTCGAGGACCTGCACCTCGTAGCGGCCCTGCAGGTAGACGCCGCTGTTGCCGCGGCCCTGGCCCGTCGCCTTCGGCATGTACGGCACGCGAAACTCGACGTGCACCAGGAAACTGCCGTCGAACTTCTGGACCGTCATGATGTCGCCGCTCTGGGGTTTGACCTCCATCGCGCCGCCCTCGACCAGTTTCCACGTCGCCGGCTTGCCCGCCTCCTTGCCGCGGGCCTTCACCCAGTTCTTCAGATCCTTGCCGTCGAACAGCACCACGGCACCGGCCGGCGGCGGCGTGCTCTTGACGTGCTGCGTGTCCTCGGGCTTGAGGATTTTCAGGTCGCTGATGTCGCCATACTGGGCGAGGGCGAACGTCGCCGCCCCCAGCAGGAACGCACTCGCGGACAGCGCTTGCCACGGTCGCATCGTCGGGTTCTCCTTCGGCGAGAACCCCTCCCCCCAACCCCCTCCCCGCAACGGAGAGGGGGAGCAAGCAACACGAGCACTTCTTCTCCCCCTCTCCCTTTGGGGGAGGGGGTTGGGGGGAGGGGTTTCCCTCGCCACTACACAGATGTTGCCAGCAACTCGTCGCGGTAGGCGAACACGGCGGGCGTCCCCCCGGTGTGGACAAACACCGCGGGCTGATCCGGCGGCAACCGCCCGCGGCGCACGTCGTCGATCAGGCCCGCCATCGCCTTCGACGTGTACGCCGGATCGAGCAGCACGCCCTCGTTGAGCGCCGTCAGGTCGATCGCCTCGCGGCCTTCCTTCGTCACGACGCCGTACGCCGGGCCGACGTAGTCCTCGGTCGTGTCGATGTCGGCGGGGCTAACGCGATGCGGCAGTCCCAGCAGGGCGGCGCTCGCGTTGGCGACCGCAGCCATGTCTTCAGGTACGCGCCACGGCCAGCGAATCGGGGCGATCAGCCGCACACGCCAGGGCAATCCCAGCAACGTGCGGCCGAGCACCAGGCCGGCGCCCGTCGCCCCGGCGGCACAGACGTAGACCGCGGCCGGCTCGATACCCAGGCGGCGCATGTCGTCGGCGATTTCCGCCATGCACAGGGCGTAACTGATCGCCGCGATCGGCCGCCCCTTGACGCGATCCCAGACGTACGGCCGCCGACCCGCCCGCCGCAACTCCTCGGCCTTCGCCAGCAATAAATCGTCCAGCGCTGGCCCCATCGGCACATCGACGATATGGACCTTTGCGCCCATCAAATGGTCGAGAAGCAGGTTGCCCTGAATGTCGTCGTTGTGGCTGGCGCGGGTCAGGTAAAGATGACATTCCAGACCCAGCTTGGCGCACGAGGCGGCAGTCTGACGGCAGTTGTTCGACTGCACCCCAGCCCCCCACACAAGAACGTCGGCGCCCTGATGCAGAGCGTCAGCGAGGAGAAACTCGTTGTGGCGCGTCTTGTTGCCGCCGAAGAGGACGCCTGTGCAGTCGTCGCGCTTGAGGAACAGCCGCGGCCCACCGATGCGTTTGGCGAGGCGTGGGGCCTCCTCCATCGGTGTCGGCAGATGGGCCAGGCGGACGCGCGGCAACTTCGCGACGCAGCGCCGCAGTTCCTCGGGGGTCAGAGCGGGATGAGTCATGGAATACCTGACTGGTTCCGGGGCTTAATGTTCGTAGTCCCGCCTTGAGGCGGTGAACAGCCAACCGCCTCAAGGCGGAACTACGAACACCGGTCACAGGAGCGCCTGCACCGGGGCGCCCTCGGCGAGGGTGTACGGCCGGTTCTGCAGGTCGTGGATCAAGCTGTGCGGGTCGATGCCGAGACAGTGATACAGGGTCGCCATGAGATCCTGCGGCGTGACCGGGTTCGCGGTGGGATACGCCCCGATGCGATCCGACGAGCCGTACACCTGCCCGCCGCGAATGCCGCCGCCCGCCATGACGACGCTGAAGCAGTTCGGCCAGTGGTCGCGGCCGCCGGCGCTGTTGAAGCGCGGCGTGCGGCCGAACTCGCCCATCATGACCACCAGCGTCTCGTCGAGCAGGCCGCGCATCGACAGATCCTCGATCAGGGCGGCGAAGGCGGAATCGGTCGGCGGTAACAATTCGGTGCGCGCCCAATTCAGGTGATCGCGGTGGCTGTCGTAGCCCTGCCCGCCGGGGCCGTTGTCGTGCCGCACCCAGTTGACATGAACCAGCCGCACTCCCGCCTCGACGAGCCGACGGGCGAGCAACACCGACTGCCCGAAGATGTGCCGCCCGTAACGGTCGCGCGTGGCGGCGGACTCGGCGCCGATGTCGAAGGCACGTTGCGCGGCGGGCGAGGAGATCAGGTCGAAGGCGCGGGTGTAGTATGGGTCGAGCGTCCGCGCGACGGCAGCCTGTTCCAGGTGCCGGGACTGCTCGCTCACTTGGCGGAGTAGATTGCGGCGCGCGTCGAGGCGCTCGCCTCGAACCATTTGATCCGGAGCAAGGGCGCCGGGAGAGTAATTAGTGCTATTGGGATCGCTATTGACGCGATACGGGTCGAAGGCGGCACCCAAAAACCCGGCGTGCTGGCCGGGGCGCTCGGGACCAACGGGCGAGATCGCCTCGGGGACCATGACGAATGGCGGCAAACCCTGACGCGGCGGCAGGCGCTGGGCGAGGACGGCGCCGGGGTGAGGGCGATCCTCGCGGCTCATGGTGACGACCTGCGGCGCCGCCCGCGTCATCGAACTGCCGATCATCATCCAGTACGTGGCCGCCGGGTGGTTGCCGCTGGCGTGGCGCACAGCACGGAGAAGCGCGTACTTGTCGGCCAGGGCCGCCATGCGCGGCATGTGCTCGCTGATGTGGATGCCGGGGACGTTCGTGGCGATGGGGCGGAAGGTGCCGCGGATTTCCTCGGGGGCGTCCGGCTTCAGATCCCACATATCCAGGTGCGACGGGCCGCCGGAGAGGAACAGCAGGATCACCGAACGCGCCCGGGGACGCGGTGCGGTCGGTGTCGCGGAGGCGGTCTGGCCGAGGCGGAGTAGCGCGGGGAGCGTCAGGCCCCCCAGGCCGAGGGCGCCGATGCGCAGCACGTCGCGCCGGGTCAGGCCATCGCAGTGACGTACCCCCTGATTCACTTCGAGGCGCAACATGACGGCGTTCTCCACCTGGGATTCTCGGGATGTGGATATCGTAGCCGGGGACAACGGATGTCGGCAAGGATTTTCGCGGAGTTCTCACTGCGGGCCGACCTGATTGAACCAGGCGAGGACGAATAACGTATCGATGCTGACGAAGAGGAACAGCAACAGGCCGGCCACGCTGACGATCAGTCCTGCCAGCGGCAGCGCGATCGGTTGCCGTCGCGCTCGCGCCGCTCCGATCCCGACGATGCCGAAGACCACGCCGGCCACCCCCAGGAACAACACGAGCGTCAGGGCGATGAGCAACCCGTAGGAGGACAGGCTGATTTCCGGCTGGGCCATGTGCAGGTGCTCCGGCCCGACCGCGGCGAGCAGGATATTCACGATGAGCGTCAGCGGCGCGAGGAGGACAACCAGGCCGCCCAGCCACAGCGATGCCAGGCCGCACTGGGCGCCCTGGCCACCGGCTGGCGTTTCGCCTTCTTTCATCGTGCTGTCACTCACGCCCGGCCACCTCGCGATTGGCTCAGCCTCATTTTATTGCCGGTTCGCGCACGGCGCCACCTCGCATTGGCAGGCGCGGGGCACTGGCTACAATAGGACAAGAATGGTGCTTGTCCGGGCGCCGGAATTGCCGGGCGACGTGTCGCTTCAAGGAGAAAGCCTTGCTGGCCCGGTTCGATCTCTACTCCCTCCCCGGCTTTCATGACCCGGTCAGTTCCATCAGCCACCTGCTCGGCGCGATCGTCTTCGCGCTGCTGACGCAGCCGCTGCTGCGCCGTGGCCGCGGCGACCCGGTGCGCGTCGCCTACCTCGGCGTGTTCGCGTTCTCGTCGGTGTTCCTGTTCTCGATGAGCGCCGCCTATCACATGCTGCCGTTCCCGAGCGGCGGTCGCGATGTCCTGTTGCGTCTCGATTACAGCGCCATCTTCGTGCTGATCGCCGGCACCTTTACCCCGGCTCACGGCATCCTCTTCCGCGGCCCGCTGCGCTGGGGACCGCTGTGGGCTATCTGGATCGCCGCCATCACGGGCCTGACGCTCAAGACCATCTTCCTTGAGTATCTGCCGGAGTGGCTCGGCTTGACGTTCTACCTGGGGCTGGGGTGGGTTGGGGTCTTCTCCGCGTACCTCCTCTGGCAGCGGTATGGGCTGGCCTTCATCGCACCGCTCCTGTGGGGGGCGCTGGCCTACACGGTTGGCTCCGTCATGGAGTTTCTCGGCTGGCTCACCATCATCCCGGGCGTGTTCGGGCCTCACGAGTTGATGCACATTCTCGTGCTGGTGGGCGCGGCGTTTCACTGGCGCTTCGTCTGGCAGTTCGCCTCGGGGGAGGTGCCTACGGCTCGATCTGGACCTCGTGAAGACAGGACGGCGGACGAGGGGGACGTCCCGTGTGACGAGCGGCGGGGTTTATCCCCGCCGTCCGGACGGCGGGGATAAACCCCGCCGCTCGTTCGGTGTTGCGGGACAGCGGGTCAATCAGGCGCGCGGCGCCGCGACCACCTGACGCGACCGCAGCATTTCCTCGATTTCCTTGACCTTGCGGCCAAGGAAAAGCACATTTGGCAGATCGAAATGGTGCGCCTGGGCGCCGGAGGTGCGCACGATCAGGTCGCCCGAACCGAGCCCCAAAATCCAGTGGCGGAACAAGTCGCTGCGCTGCTTCTGGATCGTCATGCCGGTCGTGTCGTAGGCGGTTTCGCCCTCGCCAATCTCCAGGCGGACGCGGAACTGGCCGGGCGTGAAAACCATGTAGACCTGTTGATCGAAGAGGAAGAACGCGATCAGCCAGAGAATGAGCAGCACCGTCGAGACGAAGACGTAGCCGCCAAGCGTAATGCGGATGTCGAGGAAACCGATCGCATCCAGGATTTTGTCCCACAGACCGGCGAGCGCGAAGATCAACATCAGCAGCACGATGAAGATAATCACGATGACCGACCACAAGCCGCGCAGGGGGATATTCGTGATGGTGATGACGAGCAGGATCACGATGCACCACACCACGCCCGGATTCTTGCTGCTCGTGACGTGCAGTCGCGGGTCATGATCTTTGATGTTTTGCTCGGTGCGATCTTTATCGATGCCACCCTTCGAGTCCTTGACCTCCAGAGTAAATTTCTCCGGTGCAATCCAGACCACGCGATTCTTGAGATTTTCCGTCGAGGTCGGACTTTTCGCGTTGACGGCCGACCCCGTCGCGTCCTTGGCGAGGATGGTCTTCTCAGGGACGACTGCCAGCGTATTGCCGCTGAAGGCAGTGATCACTGCCATCAGGTAGCCGACGGCCCATACTGGCCACCAGTAAAACAGGCCGGAATGGCTGATGATGCGGATCTCGGATTTCGGAGTGACAGGAGGAGTCGGAGCCGGTGCGGTCGTTGACATCGGAGGCTTTGCCCTGAAAGAGTGACAGGGAACCCGCGCGGGCCGTTCCTGGCCGGCGGCGGTTTCGCGTTGAGAACGCCAATTTTACGCCGGGTTATATCTCAAACTAAGAGAGTGTCTGGGGCTCGTCAAGCCCACGCCCTCACCTGCCGTGGCGACAAGCAAGGTTGCTTGTCGCCACGAGAGGCTCACCTCAGGGCGGTAGTGACCACTTCGCGCTCCTTCAGCAACCGCTCGATCTCCTTGACGCGACGGCCGACGTTGAGCACGTTGTGCATCTCGATGACCTCGCGCGTCTGCGCCGGCCGGAGGATCAGGTCGCCCGAGCCAAAACCGAGAATCCAGTGCCGGAACAGGTCGCTGCGCTGCTTCTGGAACACCATGCCGGTCGTCTCGTAGGCCGTCTCGCCGCCGCCGATTTCCAGCCGGACGCGCACCTGGCCTTCGGTGAAGATCACGTAGATCTGGCGGTCGAAGAACACGAAATTGACCAGCCAGATAATGAACAGCACCAGCGAGAAGAACAGGTAGCCGCCCATGTTGATGTGGATGGCCAGCAGGCGGAAGTAGTCGAAGACCTTGTCCCACCACCCCGCCTGCGCGAGAATGACCGAGCCAAGCAGCAACACCATGATGATGACGACCGACCACAGGCCGCGCAGCGGAATGTTGGTGATCGTGATGACGACGAGCAACACAATCATGAACACCACGCCGAGGCCCTGGCTGGTGTGCATGTAAGGGGTTTTGTAGTCGATCGGTTTGCCGTCCTTGTCCCGGTGGTACGGAAAAGCCTCGCCCTTCTTGGGGACGATGACCTCGACCTTCTCCTGCTTCACGTCCTTGCCTGCGTCCCCTGGCAGGACCGTCCCCTTATCGACCTTGACGATCGTGGTGTCGGGAGGCACCAGCGCCATGTGGGTGTTGTGGAGCCAGGTCAGCGCGCTGAAGACGAAGCCCGTCGCCCAGACGGGCCACCAGTAAAACAGATTGGAGTGGCCGACGAGGACCAACTCGTTCTTTTTCGGCGGTGGGGCCACGGGGGCAGTGGGCGCGGGGGGAGGTGTGGGAGGTGAGGTTGCGTCGGGTGTTGTGGACATCGCGCCTTCTCTCGGTGCTGGAAACAAAGTCTCCACGAACGCTACTGTTATCTACTTCGTTCGTCAAGCACCGATCTTTGCAACCCCAGGCCACAAACCCACAGGTTGCGGCCCGTGGGCTGCGGGGTTTTCAGGGGGCAAGGTTGGTCTTGGGGGGCGGGGGCGCCGCCTGGAAAGGCTCGATCTCGACAGAGACGCGGAAACTCTGATGACAGCGATTGCAGCTGTTGGCGACGGCGACGAGTCCGGCCCGGCTGCGCGGGAAGTCCTGGGTGGCGAGCGTCTGCGCCAGACTGACGGCCGCCTTGCGGAGTTCCATCGCGCGCTCGAACCACACCGCCTGGCCCTGGTTGCGCGGCGGCCGCAGCATCAGCAGGTTCGCCGTCTCAGCGAGCAACAGCGCCTGACCACGCGCGAAGGTCCAGCTTTGCAGATCCGCAGGCTTCTCGCGCAGCAGCCGCTCCACGCCGCGGAAGTTCGCATGCGCCAGCCCTTCCATGAGGAGGCGCGTTTCGGCGATCGGCTCCAGTTTCGG
>DASPXY010001098.1:0-2146 GCA_035637055.1 Gemmataceae bacterium
TCATCCGCCCCACCGACAACGGAGCGATGGCCAGGATCTCCGGCAGCGTCGGCGGCTGCGGACGATTGTGCAGGAGCTTCAGTGTGTGATGGGCGTTGCTCAAATCGTCGCCGTTGGGATAACTCTTGGCCTGGAAAAACCGCAGCAGCTTGCGGTCCTCCGGGTCGTACAGCAGCGCGCCGCAGGCCCGGTCACCGTCCCGGCCGGCGCGACCGAATTCCTGATAAAACGCCTCGGTCGTGCCCGGCAGGTGGTAATGAAGGACGAAACGAATGTCCGGCTTGTCGATCCCCAGGCCGAAGGCATTGGTCGCTACCAGGGCCTTGAATTCGTCGGCCATGAAGCGGTCCTGAGCCTCCGCGCGGCGACGGGCCGAGAGCCGGCCGTGGTAGCCAGCCACCTCCAGCCCCGCGGACTTCAGGAATGCGGTCAACTCCTCGACGACCTTGATCGTGGCGGAGTAGATAATGCCGATCCCGTCGGTTTTCTGGAGTTGCTCCAGCAGCAGCGCCCGTTTTTCCGCATCGCCCCTGGTAGGTACGACGTTCAGTTCCAGGTTGGAGCGGTAGAAGCCGGTGTGGACGACCTCGGCATCGGGCATGCGCAGCTGGGCAAGGATGTCCTCGATGACGTCGGGAGTGGCCGTGGCCGTCAGGGCCATGACGGGCGGCCTGCCCAGGTCGTCGATGGCCTCGCCCAACGCCAGGTAGTCGGGGCGAAAGTCGTGGCCCCACTGACTGACACAGTGCGCCTCGTCGACGACGAACAACTCGACTTTCCTGGCCTTGAGCAGTTCGCGGAACCGGGGATCGGCGAGGCGCTCGGGCGTGGTGTAGACGATGGCGGCCCGGCCCTGGACGATGTCCTTCTCGGCAGCGACTTGCTGAGGGGGAGTGAGCGTGCTATTCATCCCCACCGCCCAGACGCCGTTGTCGAAGAGGTGATCGACCTGGTCTTTCATCAGCGAGATGAGCGGGCTCACGACCACGGTGATGCCTTCCAGTGCGAGAGCGGTCAGCTGGAAGCAGAGGCTCTTGCCGGAGCCAGTCGGCATGACGACGAGGGTGTCGCGCCCTTCGAGGGCCGAGTTCACGGCCTCGGCCTGGCCGGGGCGAAACTTGCGAAAGCCGAAGTAATCGCGGATACGCTCGCGCAGAGGCTCATCCGGTGCCTTCGTGCCGTTCGGCTCCATTCTTCCCTCCGTCGTGTGTTGACCCTCCGCGCCGCGAACGCAGGAGTTCAGGGGCTCGGCGCACAGTGACCCCAAACTGTCCTTGGGACTGGACGCGCGCCGAGTCGCCTGCAACGGTTCGTTCGGCGCTGCGGACCTCGACCCTCAACCCCTGCGTTCCTGTTGCCGGCTTGCACCTGCATGCCACCACGCCAAGATGGTCCCGCGCCTCACCAACCCCGTCAAGCGAAATCCCGCCAGCGCTGCCACACACCACCTGTGCGGCCCGTGGCCGTGCGGCGGGTCAGCGGCTTATCCCTCCCCACAACCTCGCCAGGCGCTGGCCTGGACGCGGGAGGAGCGGTTTCTCCTTGCAGGGTCAGCAGCGCGGTCTCATGACTGCATGAAGCGCGTGCTCTACTGCGGACGAACGTGCTGGGCCGGGTTGTCCTCGTCCTCTTGGTTATCGACCCGACCCGATCCCTGACGATCATCTTCCTCCTTCTCGCCGCAGCCGTTTGCACCGCAGTTGCGTGCGCGTTCTCATGACCGTGGGTGCCTGAGCCTTGACCCCGATCCGAAGGACGCATGAGCCGAAAACTCCCGACCTTGTTCGTGGCATGCGGCCTGATCGTAACAACCGGATGCGTTCGTCGAGGCGATGAAGGGGGAGCGGCGCGAGGTGGGGTGAGGGGTGTGAAGGCACGCGGTTCCGGCGGGGTGTAGCGGACTGGTTCGGCCTGCTTCACTCCATACGCCGGTAGAAACGACGGAGCAGAAGCCGAAACTCGTCCCAAGAATGTTGGGGCGGGTTTTGACGCACAGGCTCAAACGACTTGGAAAGGATCTTCTCGTCGAAATCGAATTGGGCGTAACTCGCCTCCCGCTCTGAGGACTTCCTTCTCCGGCAAGGACTTACGGCTTCTGGCGGTGGCGAAGAAGACCTCCCGGGGGTAGAACATCCGGTGCTACAAC
>DASPXY010001099.1:0-4236 GCA_035637055.1 Gemmataceae bacterium
CGCTACCTCAACGGGGTGGTGTACGACTTCTTGCGCAGCGAGTTGGAGACGGAACGACGACATGTTCTCATCGTCGGCGACATGAACGAAGAACCGTTTGGCCTGCTGGAAGAGCGCTTCCATGCGTCTCGCGACCGTGCCTCAGCCCGCCGACGTGAGCACTACACGGACCAAGATACCAAGCGCGTCCGGCTGTACAACTGTGCCTGGCGCTGGCTGGGAGAGTCGGGGCCGCACGTTGGAGGCACACCAGCGGGAGAAGTCGCTGGCACGTACTTCTGGAGGGAGAAGAACTGCTGGCGTACCTTGGACCATGTGCTCGTGAACGGGACGTTACTGACCGATCAGTTCCCTTACCTGGACGAATCCCGGGTTGAAGTGGTTACTGGTCCCTTCCTCCTTGGGACCAAAGGACGGCCACAAAAGTTTGAATGGAATAACGGCAAGCCGACGGGGGTTTCAGACCATCTGCCCATCAGAGGCCGGGTCGTGCTGGCACGCGAGGAATCTCATGACTGAGTTTGAAAAGGCCCTGCAGGAAACGCTAAAGGGCATCAACAAGGCGTTCGAGGTCGCTGATGCCGATCTCCACGAAGAAGCCGCTGCGGCCAGCAAGGCGGTGGCGAATGTCACGGACGGCAAGGCAACATTAGAACTCGTGGTGGTTGGCGAAAGCGAAGGCGGTATTACCTACGACCTCACGCTGACCGCCGGGGAGCAGAAGTGGCCGCTGCTGCGGGTCGAGGTCCCAAGGAAAGGCTATCCGATCAATATGGGATCAAGTTCTATCCCCAATAGACAAAAACTTGCCGGAACCTTCGCCGACATGGCCACCAACCCGGACTCTCCACTGGTCACGAACCTCGCCTTCCTCCTGCGTCGGCAGGGAGCGACTGCCGCCGGGTGAAACGCTGGACTGCGATTCGGCTGGTGAATCAACGAGCCCGAGAAGACGCCTCCGCAATGTAGCTCACTGCGACGTGCCGGCACGCTTCCGCCGGATTCCTCTCTGGGTGTAGCAACACCTCCAGAAACAGCACACGACGCGGGCATGATGTGTATAACGTAACCCGGACGGCAGCGTGTTCCCAGCGACAAACCGAAGGCGGCCTCACCATGTCATGCTCACGCCGAAGCATCCTCCTGTTGCTCCTCGCTATGATTCCCCTCTTGCCCGCCGGGACAGCGCCCGGTCAGGGAGGCAAAGCGCAGCCCGCGCAGCGGGCCGACGTGATCGTCTACGGGGCCACACCCGGTGGGATCATCGCCGCGGTGACCGTCGCGCGCGAGGGCAAGTCCGTCCTGCTGCTCGAACCAGGCCAGCATCTCGGCGGCATGATCACCGGCGGCCTGTGCGCCACCGATACCGGCAACCACGCCACCATCGGCGGCTACTCGCGCGAGTTCTTCGACCGCGTCCGCGCCTACTACATCAAGAAAAACGGCCCGGACCACCCGACGATCAAGGACTGCTCCGACGGCTTCCGGCCCGAGCCGCATGTCGCCGGGATCGTCTTTCGCGAGATGCTCAAGGAGGCCAAGGTCGAGATTATCTTCGGCAGCCGGCTTCGTTCGGTCGAGGTGTTCACGACGCAGCCGCCGTCGGTCGGCCGCATCGGCACGGACAGGGGCAACTTCGAGGGAGCTATTTTCATCGATGCCACCTACGAGGGCGACCTGATGGCCAAGGCCGGCATCAAGTACGCCGTCGGCCGCGAGGGGCGCAAGCAGTACAACGAGTCGCTCGCCGGCGTCCAGGCCCACAGTAAATATCACCAATTCCCCGTGAAAGTGTCGCCCTTCACCGGGGCTGACAAGCTGCTGCCGCTGGTACAGCCCGGCCCTGCCGGGGAGCCGGGCGACGGCGACAAGAAAGTGCAGGCGTACAACTTTCGCCTGTGCCTGACGCAGCGGCCCGACCTGCGCTTGCCCTGGCCGAAACCGAAGAACTACGACCCGAAGCGCTACGAACTGCTCGCCCGTTACCTGGCCGCGCGTCCCGACGTCAAGTTCGGCCAGCTGTGCAACCCGGTCAAGCTGCCCAACGGCAAGACCGACACGAACAACAACGGCCCGATCTCGACGGATCACATCGGCGCCAACTGGGACTATCCGGAGGGCAAAGAGGAAGTTCGCAAACGCATCTACGATGACCACGTCGATTACACGCAGGGCTTCTTCTACTTCCTCGCCACCGACCCGCGCGTGCCGAAGAAACTGCAAGCCGAGGTCAACTCTTGGGGACTGTCGAAGGGCGAGCACACTGACAACGACGGCTGGCCGCACCAACTCTACATCCGCGAGGCGCGGCGCATGGTCGGAGCCCATGTGATGACTCAGGCCGACCTGATGCAAGACCGAGTGAAAAAGGATTCTGTCGGCCTCGGCTCCTACAACACCGACTCGCATCACGTCCAGCGCGTGCCGACCAAGGATGGCGCCGTCATCAACGAGGGCGATTTCCAGGTCGGCGTTCAGCCTTACGCGATCCCGTATCGCAGCCTTACGCCGAAGACCGAGCAGTGCAAGAACGTGCTGGTGCCGGTGTGCGTCTCGTCGTCGCACGTGGCCTACGGCACGATCCGCATGGAGCCGGTGTTCATGATGCTCGGCCAGGCGTCCGGCGTCGCGGCGGTCCTCGCCATCGACGGCAAGACGAGGGTGCAGGACATCTCCATCGAGAAACTGCAGGCGAAACTCAAGTCGCAAAAGGCGATCCTCTCGCCGGAGGGGCTGGGCAAGGCCGGCGGCGCCAAACGCCTCGACCCCGCGAAATTGTCCGGAATCGTCGTGGACGATACCCAGGCGGTCAAAACGGGCGAGTGGGTGCATTCGACCGCCACGGGGCCGTTCGTCGGCGAGGGCTACCTGCACGATGGCAACCGCGACCAGGGCAAACTCCGCGTCCGTTTCACGCCGAAACTGCCGGCGGCGGGCAAGTATGAAGTGCGCCTGTTCTACCCGCCCAACCCAAACCGCGCCACGAATGTCCTCGTCGTGATCCGCTGCGTCGATAGGGAACTCAGGGCACGGGTCGATCAGCGGCAACCGCTCAAAGGAGAACAAGGAGTGTCATTAGGCATTTATCCCTTCGCTGCCGGGGAAACGGGATGGGTGGAGATCCGCAACGACGGGGCCAATGGCTACGTCATCGCCGACGCGGTGCAGTTCGTGCCGGCGCGCTGACTGGACAGCCTGCAGCCCCTTCGCCCCCGCGCTGGTCGCTGAACGCACCAGTTCACCCGCCGGGGCCGCTGCAATGGCGTGGTGTCGCGCGAAACAGGAATGCGGCCCCGGTCGTGGTGCAACGCCTGGTTCGGCGGGTTACTTCTTTTCCGGCTTTGTTCGCTTCCACTCCCCCGACAGCTCGACGCTGACAGCTCCCAACTCCGGGTGGCGGAACTTTTTCGCACATGTCAGCTTGAGCTTATCTCCAGCTAGCTCGTAAGTGATCTCGGCCGCCTCGACGAACTTGCCTTCGTCCTTTACCTTGATGATGATCACGCGCTTCTTGTCCTTCTCCTTCACCTCCGCGAACAGGGGACCGACATCCTGGGCGGGGTCCGCCTTTCCCTCGGGGACGACCCCTAATGTCGCGAGCCCCGCCGCACTGTCCCCCTTGAACTCGAAACGCAGTTCCAAGTGTCCCTTGAGATCCTTGCTAAACTCCTTGGGACCACTCACCCAGTATCCGTGCAGTTGCTTGAGTTCATCGGGAAGCGGCTTGGGCTTGGGAGTCGGTTGCTCGTCCGCATGGACCGCGCACGCGATAAAGGAAAGTGCCAGCGATATCTTCAGAAAGCGACCCATGGCTACCTCCGAGACGTTAAAGCCGAACGCGCTGGCGGAGGAGCGGCCGAGGCGCCCTCCGTCCAGGGCGGCGGGTTGGCCATGCCCGGCGCCTCGGTCCGCTCCATCCGCCTGGTTCGACGCGGCCCACGCCGATACCGGACACCGTAGCGGGCGACGCCACGGCGTGACTGGCGTCCAAGGGGCTGGCCCTTGCGGGCCGGACTTAGCGAACGCGACGACGCGCCAGACCTCGTCGCGCCTCGGCCGCTCATCCGCCAGCGCGTTCGCCGACTTGGATGAGCGGCGAAAGAATCCATGCAAGCCGTGGGGGAGTGGTAAACTGAGAGTTACCACAAAACCCAGCTACCCCTCGCCCCCCAGGAGCTTGCCATGACCACCACGACCCCGACCGCCGCCAGCACCATTCTCGCCATCGACCTCGGC
>DASPXY010001100.1:0-11568 GCA_035637055.1 Gemmataceae bacterium
TGGCGAGTCCTACGCCGCCATCGCCGGGTGCGTCGGTCACGTCGACCGCGTTGGGGCGAACCGGTGCGCGCGAGTCGATTCCTCACTCTGACAACAGCCGCATCCAGTTCCGCATCATTTGCTCAAGACGACCGCGTAGAGCAAGCGAACGCTGATCGGCTCTTGCGGATCCGCCGCGCACGCGTCAACAAGCGCCTGCCGTAGACTGCTCTGGTCCGCGTCCTGCCACTGGCCCCGGCTCGTAACTCCGCTGGCGCCATGAAGGCCCTTGGTGCCGGTAGCGACGTGCTCGGTGAAATTCCAGCCTAACCGCTCGCCCGGCGCTGGCGGTTTCGCAGGGGTAATCGAACCGGCGTTCCCCACCTCGCTCGCGCGGGCGGCATCGAACAGGGAGACTGTCACCGTGATGCCCGTGCCGTCTTCAGCGCGGTCAACCGCGATCCGCAGCGCTGCTGCCCCCTTTGGTAAACGATTGAGCGAGGCGCGAACGGCGCTCACGAACCTCTCGGGATCGAACGGCTTGCCCTTCAGTGCCGTGAACCTGGATGCAACCTGCGTATCGACCTTCACCGGGCCATCGGCAAAATGCACGCCGTCCACGATGGTTGCCAGGCGGCGCGCTAATTGCCCCAGAACAGCCTGGTCCTCTTTCTTGCTTGTGCGTGTGATCTGCTCCAGGGTGCCGGGCAACGCACCGAGACCGAGCGCCTCGATCTCCACCTCGACCCTGCGCCGGTCGCCGTCAGCAGCTTGCAGCAGCCTGTCAAGCAATGCGCGCAACTGGTCGTCGGGGGCGCGGGCAACTTGCCGGAACTTGGGCAACGGCAACGGCGGCATTCCCTGGGCTGTGCGCCACACATTCTTGAGTTCGACGATTGTGCGGTCTCGCTGCATCAGTGGGGCACCCAGGTCGAAGCGATATTTCTTGGGCTTGAGGTCGCTGAGCACATTGGCGGCCACATCGCAGATGCGCGGGTCGGTGAACGACTTGCCGTTCCAGTTGCCTGAAACACCGATTTGCTCCGCGGTGTCATCTAGCTCCGCAACGAGCAGTTTCTCGATCGTCGCCCGGACCTCCCGCGGCAACTCCGCGGTCTTCCCCTCCCCGAATGTGAGCATGCCCCCGGCGCCGGCCATGTGCATGTTGCCGGCTGTGCCGAAGCACGACACAACCGCCATGCGGATAGGGACCGGGCGCTGGCGCAGATCCTTGGCGAGCGCCGCGATCGCCTCGACGTCGCCGCAGCCAGCGAGGAAATGCGCGATGGACACGAGGTTGCCCTCGGGCCCTTCGATCTCATTCTCCGTGGTCCCCGGCGCTGGTTTCGGGCGGACCCATTTGCCCTGCCATTCGGCAATCATGGCCTTCAAACCTTCGGGCCGGCCGCGCTTGTGGAGGCTGCGGGCCGCCAGCAAGCGACCGTACGCGGAAGGCCCTTCCTTGAGTTCGCGGAACAGGAACGGGAGCACGGCGTCCTGTTGTAGTTCGGCAATGGTCGCCACGAGCAGGTCGCGCGTCCAGCGGTCCTTCGCGGCTTTGACACCGGCCAGCAGAGCGGGCAGCGCGTCCTTGGGATAGCGCTCGACGAGCCGGGTCGCTTGATCGTAGGAATCGCGATTGCCGCGCGCAACCGCCTCGATCAAGAGCTGCTTTTCGCCCTTCTGCTTGAGCTCCTCGTACCACTGCTGCACGGCCTTTTTCGTCTCGGCGTTCTTTTGATCCATGCTCATATAGGAGAAGGTAGATGTCGCGCGCCAGAAGGTACGGCTCGCGATGCGCTCGAGGATCACCAGGGCACAATCGCTGACACGCAGCACATGGTGCGAGAAGTAGAAATTCCGGTGGAAGCCGATCGAGCGCGTGAAGCGATCATCGTCCAGATGCTCAATGAGCTGCGGCACCGCGTCGTAGCCGAACTTCACCAGTTTGTGCGCCGGCGTATCTTCCTTGCCGGCGATTCTGTCGAAGATGTCACAGGCCCCCGGCTGCATGAACTGGTGCCCGTTCTGCTCGCGCAGCTGGAAGATCAATTCCGCGATCTGCTCTTGCTTGCGGAGTTTCGCGAACGGCTTGGCGGCTTTCGCGTGCTCCGCATCTTCGTGGATCATGCGCCGCAGCACGGCCGCCGCGGCTTTCGCGTCCTTGAGATGTGCGCTGGCCGGATAGTGCTTGGTAATGTGCTCGAAGCGCTTGAGCAGCTCGAGGCGCGGAATCTCCGCCTCGCCGCACGCCAGCACAGCGCGCCACATTTCCGTGTGGGCCAGATCCGCAGCGACGAGATCGAGCAACGGCTCTTTGGGTGGTGTGTCGGGGTTATAGCCGTAGCCGGTTGGCGTCCGCGCAGCTTCGTCGAACAAGCCGGCGGCCAACTCATTCAGCCCGTGCCGCCAGCAGGCCCATGCCAGCACAAAGGTCTGGGTACGCAGGTGCAAGCCAACCCCACCAAAGCCTTGCGCGTCCCATTGTTGCTCCTTCGGGGGCTTGCGGAGATTCTCCAGGTAGGCGGTGGCGCCGGTTTTCAACTCGGTCGCCGTGTAACCGACCTGCTTGTAGCTCGGCGTGTCCGCAGGGGTTCTCTTGTACTTCGGCTCCGCCAGCGACAGCGTCAAGACGGTGAAGCGCTCGCCTTCCTCCGCCAGGACGAAGCCACGTTGATGGGTGTTTGTCGGCGGAGCGTTGCCGGCCTGAAACCAGTCCCCGGTGGCGACACGGACATATTTGCGACCCTTGACATCCGGATAGCCGAGCCCGCTGAACCACTCGAACGCCTTGGTTCGCTCGGCGGCCGTTGACTTGACGGCGGGCCGCGGCGCGTCGTCCGCCCGCACGTGTGCGCTGCAGGTGAGCATCCCGAGCAGTACCGCGGCGGCGGACAGGAAAAGCCCGTGTGTTGGTGAGGAAGTGCTGGCCTTGGTTGAGCAGGTGGAGCACACGGTGACGGGGTGGTGAGTAGCAGCCCCGATCCAGCTCCGGTAAATGAAGACCCGGCGGATGTTGGCAGTCTGCATCGGCAACTCCTTCATGGCAGATAGATCCCCGCAACACAACCGAGGGAACCGCACGCGTGGAAACCAGGGATGCACCCAGGGGCCCCAGAGTCATCAAAGTTCGATGTCCAGCGCCAGCGCTTCCCAATCCAGGTCCAGCAACTCGCCAAGCGCCGGTTCCTGGATCGGCGGGGCATACTCATCCTGGAACCAGACGACGGTCAGCACGGAAAGATGCATCTCGGGATTCCGGGCCGTCACCCCGCTGCTGAATTGCCCGATACACTGGACCACCGGCAGCCACTCTGGAATCCAGTGCGGGGAGTATTCGGTGATCCGCCGCATGTCGCCGGGTTTCCGGAAGTGGTCCCGGCGCGGCGGCACAATCAGGTGCGGGCGAACTCCGGCGACGCCCCGCCTACCCGCTTCCTCGAGAGCGGACTCGATGTGGCGGTCGTTCAATTCATGATCCGGCGTGCCTTCCAGCAATCCGGCGTAGGTCATCACCTGATCGAAGTGCTTCAACGTGATCGCGCGGCCGGACCGCAGGCGCAGCTCGCACTCCATGTGATAGGCGACGTTGTAATGAAGTTCCCACGGAGCCACAGTTGCCAGCCACTGCGGATCGAGTTGTCGCCGCAGTTCGTGCAGGCGGCCGCGCATCCGTTCCGACTCCATCTGCAGCCGGAGGAATTCGCCGCGGGGGTCGCCGCGTTCTTCGAGCCAGTCGGCATAGATGAGGCGCAGCGCGTCGTCTTCTGGACCCTCCTGAATCGCCTGAAGGAACCCGGTCTCTTCACTCACCGCTACCTCCTTGATTGTCCTTGTCTGTCTCCCGTTTCCAGTCGCGGATCGACTTCGTTTTTTCCACGTCCTTGCCGGGAATCACGCGGACCTCGTGCGGGCCAATGACGCCGTAGGTGATCGCGCCGTCGGGGCCGACTTCGGCCTGAGAGCCTCTTTGAGAACGCGCCATGACTGCCTCCCAATCAACCGGTTGCACTTATTCTTTTGCCCCATGCTTCTTCAATAATGCCGCAATCTCCGGTTCTTCGTGACTATTGGCGATCTGCAGCGGCGTGCCACCGAAGAACGAGTTGTCGGGACTTACCTCTGCCTTGTGGTTCAATAGCAGGGCGACGATCTCGAGATGGGCCCCCTTCACGGCCAGATGCAAGGGCGTCTCCCCGCTCCGGGACCGTCCGCTCACCTTCGCGTTTTTCTCGATCAGGAACTCGACGCAGCCTTTTTGCCCAAGCTGTGCTGCGTGATGAAGCGGGGTCATCCCCTGCTTGTCGCTCTGGTCAATGGGCAGGCCCCTGGGCTGAAAGAACGCCAGCAGTTCCGGGTAGCCGGCGCGAGCTGCAAGGTGCATCACGGAAAGCTCGGAGTCGCCAACCGTTGACCTGAGCGGAGCCTTCTGGGCGAGCAGCACCTTGGCGACGCCAAGTTTGCCCGTCAACGTTGCGAGGTGCAGCGGCTGTAGCTCACCATCTTTCGTCTTCGCCCGTGGGTCGGCCTTGTTGGCAAGCAATTCGCGGACGGTTTCCTCGTTTCCCTGGCTGGAGGCGAGATGCAGCGGCGTGTAGCCGTTGTCGTCCGTTGCGTCCACCCTGGCGCCATGTTTGAGGAGCAACGTCACCGCCTTCGTGTGTCCGGCCCAGGCCGCCAGGTGCAACAGCGTCCATTTGGAGCGCGTCGTCTGTTGAAGAGTCGCCTTGTCGGCTTTGAGGAAGGATTCCAGAAGATCGACACGGCCGGAGTAAGCGGCGACGGCAGCATCCGGAACCGCGCAGCCATGATCGAGCAACTGTTTCGCAACCTCCAGATGATCCTCGGCGACAGCCAGTTGCACGGGGTTTTGGCCTGCTCGATTTTTGGCGTCCAGCTTGGCCCTGGCGGCGATGAGCAAATCAGCGGCCCTGACATTGCCACCCTTTGCCGCGACGTGCAATGGCGTATCGCCCGTAGCCCCGCTCACGTTGACGTCTTTACCTTGCGCGATCCAACTCCGTACCCGATCGGTCATTTTTCGCTCGACCGCGACGTGCAGCCGAGACCAACCTAACCGGCTCGCCATCTCCCGGAACGATTCGTCGTAATACTTGTCTGGCGCGCGCTTGCGGAGGTAGGCTTCGAGGTCGGCGTCGAAGCCGCGACCCACGAGGCGTTTCATGCACGCCAGCGCGATGCCCTGATCCTGCGTCGTGGCCAGAAGCTGTCGAATCGCCTCGTCGATTTTCGCGCTATCGTCGTAAATCAGTGCTTCTTCGATGAACCTCGAAAACTCGCCGTTGGTCCAGGCCGATCCGGTTGTCGTCTTCTTCGGCTGGTCTTTGCTGCGGACCTTCCTGTCCTTCGCGAAGAGCTGCACCAGGAGATGGCGTGGCTGTTCGCCGAATTCCTTCAGCGGGGAAGACAGCCGCTTTTCTTCGTTCGCTTCCAACATCCCGAGGTCGGAAAAAAGTTGCACCATGATCCCATAGCGATAGGCCTCTCCGTGCTTCTTGAGGAAGGCGTCGAATAGATCTTTCGCTTCCGCGGGTGTCTTCGCCTTGTAGAGCTTTTCGCGCACCAGGCTCTCGGTGATGAAGACATCGTAGGTCGGTTCGGCGAGGATCTTCAGCACCGGACCTTCCAGCGCCTCCGGGTAGTAAAACGCCAGCCGTTTGCAGGCGCCGCTATCCAGGCGTTCGGGAGCTTCCAGGTCTTTCACCAGGGAAGCCTTGTGTTTCTCCGGAGTCACCCTGCTCCATTCTTTCTGGATCTCCTTGCGCAGCGCAGTGGAGCGCACCGGCGACTCGACGATAATAATGGCGGTCGGCTGGTAGCGAACCGCATTGTAACGCCGGTTGACGATCTGCCCGACCGCGACGTAGCAAAGGTCACCGACGCGCACGGTAAGCCCGCGGCCGCCGAAGCCACGGTCTTTCTTGTCGTCCTCCGTGATCCACAGTCCGCCAAAACCGCCTTCGTGAGATATGCGGATTTTCGTCTTGCGGTTGTCGCCCAGGTGCGCCAGCAGATGTGGCAGCGCGGCCGTCCCTTGCTTGACGAGTTCGCGGACCACGTCCGATTGCACCGAGGGTTTTTGGAAGAGCAGGCCAGTATGAAATGCCCCTTCCGAATCGAGTGGCGTGAAGGCGGAGCCGGTGACGTACGGACTGTAGCCGACGTCGCTGTCGCCGATCTCCGTCAACCGGTCGATGAGCGCAGGGATATTCACCTTGGTCCCGGTACCCTGCGGCTTCTTTTCCTGGGCATCCGCGGCCGTGGGCAGAAGCAACAGAGCGCCAAGCAAGCAGCAGATTCTTGATGCCATCGTCCACCTCCAGATAACGGAGCGCCACCAGTTCGGTCAGTTTCCCTGCCGCAATTCCTTGCGCTGCACATCCCAGATCAGCAGCGTCGAATCGTCACTGCCGGTAATCAAGGTCGCACCATCGTCGGCAAATGTCAGCGTCACAGCCCTCTCATGAGCCTGGAACCGAGCGATTTCTTTGCCGGTGGCGACGTCATACACCTGGACGATGCCCTGATAATAACCGCCCAGTGCCAGGAGCTTGCCGTCCCTGGAGAACGCGACGCAATGGCACCCGCTGTCCGCGAGGGGAAAACGCTTGACGACCTCTTCTTTCGCAAAGTCCCACAGCACGAGGTCTCGTTCGGATTGGTTGCGATTCTTCACCGCGGCAAAGAACCTGCCGTCAGGGGAAAAGGCAATCGGGTTACTGAGGTCTTTCGCTGCTGGCCAACCTGCGATCTTCTTCCCGGTTGCCGTCTCCCACAAGTAGATACTGCATTCTGAGTTCAGGCGGGTGTAGGCCGCGGCGGCCATCCTGCCGTTCGGTGATACAATCAGGTCGTGAATCGTATAGGACAGCCAGGGCCCTCGCGATGAGGTCTTCAAGACTGGCAACTTCGTTTCCGGCACGTCCTCCAGTTCGCGCAGCCGTTTCCCCCTCACGAAATCCCAGACCTCGATCCGGGTGAAATCGGCCGCCAGGAGCAGCCTGCCATCGCTTGAGATTGCCAGCCTTTTCGTGGCTTCCGTGTCCAGGCGGCGGACCTCCTTGCCGTCTTCGAGCCCACAGACGCGAATGAAAGCGGTGGTGTCGTAGTCGCCGAAAGCAAGCGTCTTGCCGTCCGCTGTGAACACCGCGGGGTGCCATGCGCTTTGCGGTCGCCAGCGGCGCAACTCCCGGGAAGTGGCCGGATCCCAGAGTCGGATCGTCCCGTCGGAGCTACCAGAGACAACCAACTTGCCCCCCGGCTGTGCGAGAACGGTGGACACCCACTTCAGGTGCCCCACGGCCACTTCTTTCTCCTTGCCGGTTTCCAGGTCAAACAGGTGGAGGGCAGTGCCGTGGTCCCAGTCCCAGAGAGCGGCGTGCTTGCCATCGGGCGCGATGCGACCATAGGCGGTCTTTCCAGAGACCGGCTGATAATCGCGCGTCTTCCAGCCTTTGTCCGGATGCCACTGGAACAAGTGACTGCTCCAGTACAGGGCCTGCAGCGTACCGTCGGGAGCGAACCGCAGGGCACTTTGCCGCCAATCCAGAATGAAAAGAGCACCCCCGGCCGCGAACGAGGCCTGTTCCGCTCCGGTGACGACGTCGCGCACACGGATCTTCGGTTCCTCGTCCCACCACGCGAGCCACTTTCCGTTCGGCGACCAGGCCAGGAGGGGTGCCCGGAGCTTGTTCGTGTTCATCTGACCTCTTTGCTTGCCGTCCGCGACGTTCCACATCCGACAGGTGAAGTCCTCGCTGGTCGTTGCAAGACGCTTGCCGTCGGGTGAAAACGCGGCGGCGAGGACCGCCTTCGTATGGCCCTGCAACCGGCGCACTTCCTTGCCCGTGGCCGGGTTGAGGAGCGAGACCGTTGTTGCCGACCCGCAAACGGCAAGGAGCTTGCCATCGGGCGCAAACGCGAGCCCGGAGATGGAATCGGGATGTTCGAGGAGAAGCCGGGGCTCCGTCTTGCCGATGTCGCAAAACGCGATGTGCCGGCTCGCACTCACCACCACCGTCTTGCCGTCAGGAGAAAATGCGACCGTGGGCGAGAAGAGGGGAAAGGACTTGAGCGGCGTGTTCTGCAGTTCCTTGCCGGTGGTGGTGTCCCACAAGCGCAGACAACTGTCCCCGCCGATGGAGGCGAGCATGGTACCGTCCGGGGAGAAGGCCGCATCCTCAAGCCGCCAGTTCCCCGTGTGGCGCAGGCGCGTGGTGCCCAGCCTGGCAAGGGCGCCTGAAGGCAACGGGTCGCCATAGCGATCCGTGCGCACCACTTTCTCCTTGTCCTGGGCCCACACCGGCTCACCTACCAACAGCAGCGTCGCGGCAAGCAGGAGGTTCACAACGACGGGGTGGATGGATTTCATCTTGATCTCCGAGGTCTACTTGGCGGCTGTCTTCGCTGCAACAACTTTGGCCCTGGCCCGGAGCCACTCCTTTAGCGGATCAATCTGGTCGCTCGCCCTGGGGAACTGCTTTTTGATGCGAAGGATCTCTGGATCCTTCGGGGCCAACACCTCGATGATTTCCCGGGCGATGACCTCACCGACAACGGTTCCTTCGGCGTACGAGATATTGCCGATCGACGGCCCTTTGATGTCGAGGAGTGGGAGATAACTGAGGTAGCCGTCGCCGATGCCCGCCTCGGCGCACTGATTGACGAGCGAGGCACGAACCCACTCGGCGCGGATTTCGGTGTAGCGCTTGTTCTTGAAGATCAGGCGGGCGGCTTGCTTCGATTCCTGCGAACCTTCCTTGAGCAGCGTCTTGACCAGCGTGGGAAGAGCGTTTTCTTCGAGCTGCCACGGGCTGCCGTGTTCGAGAATGTCGGCGAAAACTCTGGTGCCCTCCTCGCGGGCTCCACCCGCAAAGAGAAGCCGACCCGCGGCCAGGCGGAGGTCAACGCTCTTGTGCTTGGCGAACTTCCTGGCCGCTGCCTGAAACGCAGACGGGTCGTAAGCGAGGCACCAGTAGAGAAGGCTATGCAAATCGTATTCGGATGGGGTGCTGTCGAGGTATTTGAGCAAGACGGGCAAGACGCGTTTGTCCTTGAGTTCAATCAGCCGGTAGAAGTTTGACAATCGACCCCAGGGCGTCCCTGCCTTGACTTCCTCCTCCAGGGTTTCCCACAACAACTGCTGCTCGCTTTTCGAGGCATTCTCCTTCGCCCAGCGAATGATGGTTTCAATGTGTTTGTCAATCTCGGGGGCGGTCATCTGGCCCATGGCGTTCGCCTGCGCCAGATCGCGTTTCGCCAGACTGTTGATGATCCCAGCAAACAAGGGCCGCGTCGTTCCCAGGTGCCGGTCGGGATGAAAGCTGCGCCAAAAGGAAACGCAGAGGATGTGCCAATCATCGCGCAAGAAGGGCGCCAGGTGCGGGATATCGGCGACCGTCAGTTGCAATCCCTTGAATGGCTTCTTCTCGTCCTCGCCAAAAATGCCCTCGCGGCCACCGACCAGTTCAACGTAAGGATTGATGACTTTGGTCTCGCCGCCCCCTCCTCCCCAGGAGGCATCGCGCGCCATGCCGCCCGGTTCGGCGTACTGCACGTCGGTAATGGAGTAGCTGCCAGGCTGCCCCCACTGGAAGCAATTGAGCAAGCGCAGGCGCTCGCCAAGGTAGGCGATTTGCTCGGCTCGGGCCAACTTCTGCTTCAGTTTCGCCCACTCTTCTGGCGTGGGGAGTTTGAGCGTCTTGAAATCGCCCTGCCGCCTCGGCATCTCCCTGGCGAGCTTGACCGCATAGTCGTGGAAGCGCGTGCCGGGATAACGCTGGACGAGCGCCTCGGCCAGTCGCTGCGTTTCCGCGAAATCGCGATCGCCAGCGAAGGCCACCAGCATGCGGTAGCCAGCCGCCTCGCCGACACGATGACGCATCATGTCCACGAGGTGCCGGTCCATGTACAGACTGTCGAGCGCGGGGAGGAGCAGCTGGGCCGAGAGATCGAACTGTTTGGCGGTGTAGAGCCAGTGGGCCAGCGTCACTTCATAGACGCTCGCGCCACGGCCCTGGAACTGGCCGGTCAGGCCGCCGCGTTCCGAAAGCTCAAACTCGGGATCCCCCTTGCTGCGCACCGCAACGACGCGCTTGACCTCAGCGGCGATGGGATACTTCTCCCACTTGCTCTGCGTGACCGTTTCGCCGCCGCGGCGGTTCTTGATCGTCTGTTGCTTGTGGAACGTGTCTCGGTGGCCGAACGGTGTGAGCACCACCCAGGCATCGCCGTCGTTCTTGACGAGCCAGCCGAGTGTCGTGGACGTTCCAGTGTCTTTGCCAGCGGTCCAGGTCGTTGTCACCTTCACGAATTCCGCCTCGGGCGACGCCGACTGATCGAGCAAGGCGCCGATGCTGGTCATGAGCGCGGCGAGCGCCGGTCGTTGCACGGTCTTGACGTGATCGAACGGGCCTGGGTCGGCGCCGACACGTTCCTTGTTGATTTTGCGGGCTGCTTCCCGCAGACCCGGGCGGTGGTGATCGCACAACGCCTTCAGCACGGCGTCGGGCAGCTCCGTCTTGCGTTTGCCAACCTGTTGCAAGGCCGCCAGGACGACGACGGCGTTCTCATGAGGCGGTTGCAGCAAGCCCAAACAGAACGCGCCCGCTTCCTTGCCAGTCACCTTGTCGAGCGCCGGCAAGATGGCCTCCTGGAAGCGGGGCACCTGCTCGTGATGCAGGTACCAGCGAAGTACCGTCAGGGTCGCAGGGGATGCCTTTGCCCTGCCCAGTTCCTCGGCGATGTGCTGGCGGAGATTCCGCGCCGGATTCTCACCGCTGCTGCCCCAGAACGGCGTCGCCCGCCACGGCGCCTTGCCGGAAAACTCGTCCGTTTGCGCCTGCTCAAGCAGCGCCACCAGATACCGGGCCGCCCCGATGCGCTGCTCCGGCTTGTCGGCGCTCAACTGCTTGATCCCTTCGGCCCAGGGCGGCGCCTTGCCTTTCTCGTAGTACGCCTGAAGCTCCTTGACGACGTCGGCGTCTCGCGCCTGTGCCGGGGTCAAGTCCACTGCGAAACACACCACCCAGCACGACAGCAGGCGGGTCTTCATGGCAGAGATTCCTCCTTGAGGCTTGGACTGCAAACAAGTAGTTGACCGCAACTGACGACGAGTAAACCGAGCATTGCTGACGACAATTGGAGGAGCACAAGAGAGCTGGCAGACGCCCCTCTGACGAGCAGTGGTGGCTTCAGAATGACACGTGCTGGCTGTTGTAGACGAACAGGCCGGCAAGCGGTAGTGTCCTGCCAGGCTGAAAATGCTGATGCACTGAGCAGCGCGTTGCTGTGGCTGGAAGCAGACAGGCATACCCATCCCTCGAACAGCGCAGTCACGAGGCGTTCGCCACGATTTCAGCTGCGTGAAGGAATCTTGCGCGCGTCGGTCTCATCGCCCGCGGTGGGGCGGACCGACGCGCGCAACGGACTTTGACCTGGCCACTTCGGTCAATCTGACCGAAGCAAGCAACGCTCCCGATCTTCGGAACACGTTCTCGCTCCTGTTCTCCACTTGGCGGGAAGTGGCTACGGCCAGGCAAGGGCGATTTCCTCCCCTTCCATTCCCCA
>DASPXY010001101.1:0-5163 GCA_035637055.1 Gemmataceae bacterium
GACCATGACGGGCTGGTGTCAGGGAGTGGGCTACCGCGTCGGCTTCGGCGAGGTGACGGGCCGCATCCTGCCGGCGCTGGGGTGACCGCTGATGCCGAAGCAGGACCATTTCTGGAGCAAGGCGGCGCAGTCGTATGAAACCGACTTCATCGATCCCTACCGCGCCGACGTCAGCAATCCGTTGCCCAAGGCACTGCAGGCCCTGGCCAGCCCGCGAAAGAGCGTCGCCGACCTGGGCTGCGGCATCGGACCGCTGCTGCCATCACTGGCGGAGTTGTTTGGCGTGGTGTACGCGGTGGACTTTGCCGAGGGGATGCTGGAACGAGCGCGGGCACGCTGCGCGGGGCTGAAGAACGTCACCTTCCTGCAGCGCAGCCTGACGGACCTATCATCCCTGGCCGGCAAGCTGGACGTAGCCGTCGCGGTCAACAGCCTCGTGCTTCCGGAGATTCCCAATCTGGAAAAGGCCCTGAGCCAGATTCACGCTACGCTGCGACCGGGCGGGCATCTCCTCGCGATCCTGCCGGCGATGGACGCGGTGCATTACTACACGATGCTGCTGCTGGATCGCGCCCTCGCCGCGGGGCTACCGCTGGCTGCGGCGCGCCAGAACGCGGCCGAGCACGGCGAACATGCCCTCTACGATTTCGCGTTCGGCCAGTTCCGCTACCAGGGGTTGGAGCAGCATTTTTGGCAGCCGTTCGAGGTCCGCCATCGGCTGCGCCGCGCTGGTTTCCGCAAACTGCGCCTGGCCAGGGTGCTGCTGTCGTGGGAGCAATTTGCCTGCGGCCACGATCTGCAGAAGCAGCCGCCGCCGTGGGACTGGTTCGTGCAGGCACAGGCGTAATGGGCGCTGACATGACCGACACCCCAACGATCCAGCTGCGCGGCGTCCGCGTCCACAATCTCAAGAACGTGGACCTCGACCTGCCGCAGCGCCGCTTCACCGTCTTCACCGGCGTCAGCGGCTCCGGCAAGAGCAGCCTGGCGTTCGACACCCTCTACGCCGAGGCCCAGCGCCGCTATCTCCAAAGCTTCTCGGCCTACACCCGTCAGTTCCTCGAACGTCTCGACAAGCCCGACGCCGACCGCCTCGACAATCTGCCGCCCGCTGTCGCCGTCGGCCAGCGTTTCCAGTCGCGCGGCCCACGCGCCACCGTCGGCACGCTCACCGAGGCTGTCGATTACCTGCGGCTGCTGTTCGCCCGCGCTGGCGTGATCTATTGCCTGCACTGCGGTCAGGAGGTGCGCGCTGCTGCGCCGGCGGATGTCGTGGCTGCCGCGCTACGCCTCCCTGCCGGCACGCGCTTCAGCGTCGCCTTTCCCGCCAAACCCGAGTCAGACGTTGACGCGCGCGCGTGGGCCGAGGCTCTGCGCGAGGAGGGGTTCCTGCGCGTTCAGGTCGCCGACAAGGTCGTGCGCCTCGATGAGGATCCCCTCCCGGCATTGCAGGGGAGTAACACGATCTTCGTCCTCGTCGATCGGCTGGAAGCCGGCCGGGTGCCATTGCAGCGCCTGACCGACTCGATTGAGACCGCGTTCGCTCGTGGCCAGGGACGCATGGTTCTCTTGACGGACGCAACGCCGCTGCCCTTCGATCAGCGCCTGCGCTGTCCGCGCTGCGATATCGAATATCCGCCGCTGGAGCCGCGTCTGTTCAGCTTCAACGACCCGCTCGGCGCCTGCCTCGTCTGCGAGGGTACCGGCGAGGCGAAGAAGGAAAAAGGAAAAAAGAGAAAGGAAAAGGAGGAAGAAGACGAGGCGGCCGGCGCTGCGGTCTGCCCGAGTTGCCACGGCATCAGATTGAACCACCAGGCTCTCGCGGTGCGCGTGGCGGGCAAGACCATCGCCGATCTGTGCGCCCTGCCGGTCAAGGAGTTGGCGACGTTTTGCGAGGCCGCTTGCGGGTTAGCGGATGACGTCGCGAAGCCGCAAGCGACCCTGCTGCTCGGGCAGATCCTCTCCCGTTTGGGTTACCTCAACGCGGTCGAACTGGGGTATCTCAGCTTGGACCGAGCCGCCCGCACCCTCTCTACCGGGGAGAGCCAGCGCGTCCGCCTGACGACAGCCCTTGGCTCGAACCTCGCCGGGGCTCTCTATGTCCTCGACGAGCCGACCGCCGGCCTGCACCCGCGCGACACGGAAAAGCTGCTCGCCGTTCTGCTGCGGCTGCGCGCTGGCGGCAATACCCTGATCGTCGTCGAGCACGACGTGGAGATGATCCGCGCCGCGGACCACCTTGTCGAGTTAGGCCCCGGCGCTGGCGAGGAAGGCGGACGGGTCGTCTACCAGGGACCGCCTGCGGGCATCGTCGCCTGCGAGGAATCGCCGACGGGCGCCTTCCTCTCGGGGCGGCGCCGCATCGCTGTGCCGTCGCGGCGCCGCGACCTCAGTCACGGCACCGTCCGCGTCGTCGGCGCCCGCACGCACAACCTGCGCGACCTCACCGTCGAGTTTCCGCTCGGCGTGCTGTGCGTCGTGACCGGCGTTAGCGGTGCCGGGAAAAGTGCGCTCGTTCAGGAAACGCTCTATCCCGCCCTGTGCCGGCGCCTGGGCAAGAAAGGGCCAGCGGTCCCGCAGAGTTGGCAAGATCTCCACGGCGGCGGGGCACTCGGCGACGTGCTGCTCATGGACCAGGCGCCGCTGGCCCGCACCGTTCGCAGCAACCCCGCCACCTACATCAAGGTGTTCGATGCTATTCGCGAAGTATTCGCCGAGACCGCCGAGGCGCGAGCGCGCCGCCTCGACGCGAGCGCGTTCAGCTTCAACCAGCCCGGCGGCCGCTGCGAAACATGCTCCGGCCTCGGCACGCTGACGGTGGACATGCAATTCCTGGCCGACGTCACGGTTACCTGTCCGGAGTGTGGCGGCACTCGCTACCAGCGTGAGGTGCTCGACGTCAAGGTGCGCAGCCTGAGTATCGCGGAGGTACTCGACCTGACGGCGCGCGAGGCGTTTCGCTTCTTCCGGGCTCACCCCGCGATCGAACGCCGTCTCAAGCTGTTGCTGGATGTCGGGCTGGACTATATCCGCCTGGGTCAGTCGGCCAATACGCTCTCCGGCGGCGAGTCCCAGCGCCTCAAATTGGCGGGCCACCTCGCCGCCAGCCGCAAGCCGCGCTGCCTGTTCCTGCTGGACGAGCCGACAACTGGCCTGCACACCGCCGACGTGGTGCGCCTGCTCGACTGCTTCGACCGGCTGCTCGAAACGGGCCATTCGCTGATCGTCGTCGAGCACGACCTGGACGTGATCAAGTGCGCCGACCACGTCATCGACCTTGGCCCCGGCGCGGGCGCCGAAGGGGGGATGGTGGTGGCGGCGGGGACGCCGGAAGAGGTCGCCGCGGTGGAGGCGTCACACACCGGGCGGTGGCTGCGGCGCGCGCTCACTGGCCCTTGATCTTTACCTTCACGTCTGTTTTCTTCGTGGCCCCGGCGAGGATCACCGAGAAGGCCTTGCCGGCGGGTATGGTCGTTTCCAGAGTACCTGTGTCCACCTTTTTCTTGCTGGCCAGGATATGACCCGCGTCCGGCTCCTTGTAGCCGTGGAGTTTGTCCGTGACCGCAGCCCGGTTGTCCTCCAGGACCACGTAGACGTCTATGGGAGCTGGTGACGCACTGACATCCACGGTCACCTTTTGGTCCCCTCTTGGGGCGCTGATCTGGATGCCCTGAATCTCGCCCATCTTCATCGGATAGGTGCCCTCGTGCTCCAGCCTCTGACAGCCAGACGTACCGACGAGTAGAATCGTCAGGACCACAGCGAGGGATCTGAGCCGCGTTCGCATGACACCTCCTTGGGTGAGGGGACAACTGGGAGGCGTTCACCGTCAGCCATCCTCCCAACTCGCGTCGATTGTACGAGGCGACTGCGGGGGACAGAAGCAGGTTTTTCGGAATCGGTGACAATTTGCCTCCAGCCCCGCAGTGAGCTACGGTTGCGGCGGAGGTGCCCATGGCAACAGAACGACCGATCACCAGACAGCGCCGGCTCGACCCCAGGCGGCAACCGAAGGGCTCCGTCCGTATCGCCTGCCGCAAAGGCGACCTCGATCTCGGCCCCAATCTCAGCGTGGGCAGCGTCGATCTCTCGGAAACCGGGGTACGGCTGCAGCTGACCACCCACCTGACGCCGCGACAAGAGGTAACCCTCACCCTCGACGGCCCGAACCATCGTCGCCCGATCAAGCGGCATGCGCGGGTGATCTGGTGCGTCCCCGCGCACGAGGGCGGTTTCTACGTGGGCCTGCAATTCGAGAAGCGCCTGGGATACGCCGACCTGATCAAGTTCGTTTGAGGCGCTCGGAAACCCCTCCCCCCAACCCCCTCCCCGAAGCGGAGAGGGGGAGCAAGCAACACCGCGTCTCTTCTTCTCCCCCTCTCCCTTATGGGGGAGGGGGTTGGGGGGAGGGGTTCGGCCTAGCGCGCTTTCGTCACCTGGCACACAAACACCTTCGCCTCGTGGATGGTCACGTTCGGATCGCCCACCAGCGCCGAGAGGTTGTTGACGACGTCACCGGTCGTCAATCCCTTGTAGCCCCAGTGCCACGGCAGGCCGACATGATGGATCAGCTGCTCGCCGATGCGGAACGGGCGGATGCGCCGCGTGACCAGCGCTTTCGCCCGAATCGACCCACGCGGCGTTGAGATGACGACCACCTCGGTATTCGCCACCCCCAACACCGCAGCGTGCTCCGGCGAGATTTCGCAAAATAGCTCCGGCTGCAGTTCCGCCAGCCACGGCAGCCAGCGGCTCATGGTGCCGCTCAGGTGGTGCTCGGTCAGCCGGTACGTTGACAGGACGTGCGGAAAGTCGGGCGAACCGACCGGCGCGTACTCATTGCCCGGTACCCGGTAGACCAGCGCTGCCGGGTTGGCCTGCTGCTGCGGATAGACGACATTTTGGACCGGTGATTCGTAAGGCTCGTAGTGCGTTGGCAGCGGGCCGTCCACCAGTCCCGTCGGCACGTACAGCCAGCCCTTGCCATCGCCCTTCATGATGAACGGCGAGGCGCCATCGTGGGCTGCGAGGCCGACGCCGCCTGCCTGCGCCTGCGCGTCGGGCCGTTTCGTCGCCGGGAAGTCGGGCGAGTCCAGGCCGACCCAGCGGCCAGCGTCGGCGTCCCAGTAGACGTAGCCCGCGTAGCGCCGCCCGCCGCGCGGA
>DASPXY010001102.1:0-7152 GCA_035637055.1 Gemmataceae bacterium
CCCTGGCCGACGAGAAAATTCGCGCCTTGATCGAGGGTAAAAAGGTGGTGAAGGTCATTGTCGTGCCGGGCAAGTTGGTCAACATCGTGGTCGCGGGTTAGCAGTCCGAACCCCTCCCCCCAACCCCCTCCCCGCAGCGGAGAGGGGGAGAAGAAAAGCCGCGATGTTGCTTGCTCCCCCTCTCCGTTTCGGGGAGGGGGTTGGGGGGAGGGGTTCACACCGCTTCTAACCAGGGATGCCGGCGCCGTATAACAGACGCCATGCCAAGAGTCGTTATTGTCGGTGCCGGCATCTCGGGGTTGGCGGTCGCTTACCGTCTGCAGCAACTGCTCCCCGCGGCACAAATCACTATCCTGGAGCAGCGCGAACGGCCGGGCGGCACCGTCTGGACCGAGCGGCAGGACGGCTTTCAGGTGGAAACCGGCCCGAACGGCTTCCTCGACACCAAGCCCGCCACGCTCAACCTCTGCCGTGATCTCGGCCTTGGCGAGCGCCTCGTCCCTGCGAGCGAGGCCGCCGGCAAGAACCGTTACCTGTTCCTCGATGGCAAACTCAAGCCGCTGCCCGGCGGGCTGCTGTCGTTCCTTGCGACCGACCTGCTGAGCTGGCGCGGCAAACTCGGCCTGTTCCTCGAACGGTTTCGCCGCCCGCGTCAGGACGACCGCGATGAGTCCATCGACGCCTTCGCGCGCCGCCGCGCCGGGCGCGAGGCCGCGGAGGTGTTCGCCGACGCGCTGGTGACCGGCATCTACGCCGGCGACCCGACCCTGCTCAGCCTGCCGGCCACCTTCCCGCGGCTGGCGGCGCTGGAGCGTGAGCATGGCAGCGTCCTGAAGGGCCTGGGGCAGGCCGCGCGCGAACGCCGGGCGAAGGCGAAGGCGAACAGCGAGGCGTACCAGCGTCCCGGCCGCATGTGGTCCTTTCGCGAGGGACTAAGGCTGCTAATCGAGACTCTCCAGGGACGGTTGGACGCGCGACCGCTGTTCGGGGTGGACGTCCGTCAGCTCAGCACCGAGGAGGGGCCGGAAGGCCGCCCGATCTGGGTTGTGTCGGCCGACGGCCGCGATTCGTGGACGGCCGATGCCGTCGTGCTGGCCTGTCCGGCATATCGGCAGGCGGGGCTGTTGGCCGAAGTGGATCGCGAATTGGCGGAGGAAGTGGCCGGCATCGCCTACAACCGCATCGCGGTGGTGGCGCTGGGGTATCGTCGCGAGGACGTGCCGGGGGGCTTGAACGGCTTCGGCTTCATCGCGCCGCAGCGCGCGCGGTGCAACGTGCTCGGCGTGCAGTGGTGCTCGTCGATCTATCCGGATCGGGCAGCGGCGGGGACGGTGCTGCTGCGGGCGATGTGCGGCGGCTGGCACCGCGCCGAGGTCGCCGGCTACCCGGACGAGCGGTTGCTGGAGGTCGTGCGTGCCGAGTTGGCGGTCGCGATGGGCGTGCGCGCGGCGCCGCTGTTTCACCGCATCATTCGCTGGGATCGCGCCATTCCGCAGTATCACCTGGGGCACCTGGAGCGCGTCGCCCGCATCGAGGCGTGCGCCGCGCGTTATCCGGGGCTGTTCCTCGCCGGCAACGCCTATCACGGGGTGGCGCTGAACGACTGCACCGAGCGCGGCGAGATCCTCGCGACGCGCATCCACGACTATTTCACTTCACCGCACTTGCTCCGCTTCCCTGGAGCCTCTTCACACCCCTGAGCCGCTTGAGGCCGCCAATGTCGCACCCGCCGGAGTTGCTCGCCCTGCTGCATGAGCCTGTCCAGGTTGGGGAACCCGAAGCGCCAGCGAGGACAGCCCTCGCTGGCGCTTCGGGCTCCCCAGGCAGACAACCTCCACCGAATCAGGCAGTTCGGCGGTGATGGGGATGGAGGCGCTTGACGGCGCCTGTCCGAGATCCCACAATGGGGTATCCTCAAGGACCGTTCTCCACGAAAGGACATCAATCCGCATGCCCCGCCGTCTCCGCCCCGCGCTCGCCGCTCTCGTTGCGCTGACTTCCGTGGGAGCCTCGCACCGGACCCCGAACTTTCAGGTCGAAGCGCCCACGCCCGAGGTCGCGCGCCAGGTCGGCGCAGCCGCGGAACGTCATCGCAAGGCGCTGGCCGTCCTCTGGCTCGGCAAGGAGATGGCGCCCTGGGCCGAAACGTGCGCGCTCCAGGTGGACATCACACTGAACGGTACCGCCGGCTCGACCACCTTCGATTTCGCCAACGACCGGGTGTGCGTCCGCAAGATCAAGGTTCGCGGGCAGCTCGACCGTGTGCTCAGCAGCGTCCTGCCGCACGAGATCGCCCACACGATCTTCGCCCACCAGGTCCGCCAACCGGTGCCGCGCTGGGCCGACGAGGGGGCGGCGGTGCTCGCCGGCGACCTCATCGATCACCAACGCTTCGACCGGCAGATGCGCCGCTTGCTCCAAACCGGACAGGAAATGTCGCTGCGACGGCTGTTTGCCTGCCAGGATTTCCCGCCCTACCCGGAGCAGATTCTCGCCCTGTACGCCCAGGGCTACTCGGTGTCGCGTTTTCTTCTGGAAGTCGGTGATCGACAAACCTTTCTGGGGTTCCTCGCGCGCGCCCTGCGCGAGGGCTGGGACAATGCCGTGCGGGTATCCTACCGCTACCAGAGTGTGGATCAGCTGGAAGTCGCCTGGCGGGCCTGGGTGCGAAAGCAAGTTCCTCAATGATGGCCGGCACGAGGTAGGGCCCGCTCGGCTCGCGGCACCTCCTGCGGACCTTTGACAAAGCGCCGAAGATATCCCAGAGTTCAACAGTGCAGGAATAGGCTCACTCAGTGCTGAGGAGAGGCGCTCATGCCCCTTGTACCCCTGGACATCTCTTTATTTCCGAGCGACTTGCTGACCCGCCCGGCGAGCGACGCCCCGGGCACCTGGTGGGTGCTGCACACCCGCCCGCGCGCCGAGAAAACGCTGGCCCAGAAACTCCTCGCCCGCGGCGTGTCGTTCTACCTGCCACTACACCACAAGGAATGGCGCAGCCGCGGCCGCCTCCTGACGACCGACGTCCCACTGTTCCCCGGCTACCTCTTCCTGCATGGCGACGAGGAGTCGCGTCTGCAAGCCCTGGAAACGAATGTGATCGTCAACTGTCTGACGGTCGGTGATCAGGGACGGCTGCGCGACGATCTCGTGCGGGTCCATCGCCTCATCGAGATGGGCGCGGCGCTCACGCCCGAAAGTCGTCTCCAACCGGGCACGCCGGTCGAGATCGTGAAGGGCCCGTTCCTGGGGCTGCGCGGGACAGTGCTGCGCTGCGGCAACAAGATGAAGTTCGTGATCGAGGTGGAGTTCCTGCACCAGGGGGTGTCGGTCGAGGTCGAAGGCTGGATGATTCAGGTGCTGGATTCGCCGAAACCGCTGGATAACGCGGGATGAGACGGCGATCACGGGCGCCGTACCGTGAAGCCTGCCTCATCATAGGACACTTCGTAGCCGGTATGGCCGTTGCCTTCGAGCCAGTCGAGCAGTTCTTCCGCTTCGGTCTTGGTCAGTCCCGAGACGGTGTCACAGGGAGGCATGCGACCGTCTCCCGGCGCTTCGACCGGGGTGCGATGGGTTCGGTGCGGTCCCTGGTGCTGAGCCGAGACCCGGCCCGAAACTGGAACCTTCGCGGTCGCGCGGCGTGCCAGCAGGGCGCGATAGCCGACAAGCGCGACGGCCAGGATCAGTCCTCCGATTACGAGGATTGGAGCAGTCATCTGTACACTCCTCCAGCAAGGAATCAACTCATCCGCGGGAGGCCGATCTGAGTCCATCGGCGACCATCGCCAACACCTGAATGTTGCTAATGTAGGCGCAAACGAGGGCTTGGTTGGAGGGCCGACTTCCGAGCGGCCCTTCAAACCACCGACAGCATCCACGGATGGGCACGAAGAGGCTGTTGTCAAAACCAGGGCAGGGGGCGAGCCGCCGGAATGATCTCGGCGACCCCACACAGGGGCGGGCTCTCACAAGGCGGGGACAAGCCCCGCCACGCAACAGTTTCACAGAACGTCGTTGTGGTGTGCGATCTGATGTCCTGGTGACAAATCCAGGTAAAGGCCAACTGCCATCCCCCCAACGACCTCGTTGAGAGGATGCCTCAAGCGACGGGGAATGCGAGTTCCAACGATTCAATCTTAGCTCATGATCGAGCAAGATGGCAGACTCTCTTCACATTTTTTTTCGCGGCAGAATGGGCGTGTGCGGCAACGATTTCGCTTCGGGACACGCGGGCAGCGACCGAAACTGCGTACAATGGCTATCGCGAGCCAGCATCGCAGCCGCCCTTCCGCGTGGGAAGCGGCTGTGGCGCCGGCTTCGCGGCAGCAGGGAGAACGCCATGAAAGGGCCGAGCGGACGGTTGCGGCACGACGTGCGCCGCGTGTGGCAGTGTCCTGCCTGCGGCAGCGAGGAACGAACCGGCGGCGCCGTGGTCAACCTCGCTTGCCCCTGTGGCGAGCGTTGTGATCCACCCCGGCGCGTTTGGATGCGCCTGCGCGACGAACCCCGTCGGCGAGCGCGGGACAAGCCTGCTCCGGACCCCGCCCCCCGAGGCGACGGCGGAGAACTCCCAGGCTTTCTCCTTGCAAACGGCTTCGACTGATCCCACCATAGGAAAGGCGCCCGAGACCGTCTTCCGTCCGAGGTGACGAGATCATGTCCCTGAAGCCGCACGCACGTACCCTGGCCTTGCTTCTGTTTGCCTTGCTCGCGGGCCTGCTGCCCGCGGCCTACGCTCAGGAAGTCCGCAACCTGCCGCGCTACATCCGCGCGAACTACACCCGCCACGACCATCGCATCACGATGCGCGACGGCGTCCGTCTCTTCACCAGCGTCTACGTCCCCAAGGACACGTCGCAAGCGTACCCCATCCTCATGCGGCGAACGCCCTACAGCGTCGGCCCCTACGAAAAGGGCACCTATCCCGGCTCGCTCGGCCCGAACAAGTATTTTGCGAAGGCCGGCTACATCTTCGTCGAGCAGGACGTGCGCGGCTGCTTCCTTTCGGAAGGCACCTTCGAGAACATGCGGCCGCACCTCGCGAAGCGCAAGGACAAACACGACATCGATGAGAGCACCGATACCTATGACACCATCGAATGGCTGGTGAAAAACGTGCCGAACAACAACGGCAAGGTCGGTCTGTGGGGCATCTCGTATCCTGGCTTCTACACGTCCGCCGGCATGATCGACGCTCACCCGGCGCTCAAGGCCGCCTCGCCGCAGGCGCCCATCGCCGACTGGTTCTTCGATGATTTTCACCATCACGGCACCACCTTCCTGCCGCACACCTTCAACTTCTTCGCCAACTTCGGCCAGCCGCGCCCCGAGCCAACCACCCGCCGCCCGCCCCCGTTCCAGCACGGCACGCAGGACGGCTACCAGTTTTTCCTCGATATCGGACCTCTCAAAAATGTCAATGAGCGCTATTTCAAGGATCGGATCGTCTTCTGGAATCGCATGGTCGAGCACCCCAACTACGACGAGTTCTGGAAGGCCCGCAACCTGTTGCCGCATCTGAAGAAGGTCGCTCCCGCCGTGATGACCGTCGGCGGCTGGTACGACGCCGAGGATCTCTACGGCACGTTCAAGACCTATCAGGCCATCGAGAAGCAGAACCCCGGCATTTTCAACGTCATGGTCATCGGCCCGTGGTATCACGGCGGCTGGTCCAGCAGCGACGGGAGTCGTTTAGGCAACATTCATTTCGGCTCGCAAACATCGCATTATTACCAAAAAGATGTCGAGTTGCCGTTCTTCAATCATTTTCTCAAGGGCGAGGGCGAGCACAAGTTGCCGGAAGCGTTGGTCTTCGAGACGGGCGTCAATCGCTGGCGCCGCTTCGACCACTGGCCGCCGAAGGGCACGCGTAAGCAATCGCTCTACGTCCACGCTGGCGGCCGCCTCGCGTACAAGCCGCCCACCGAGGAGAAAGAGGCGTACGACGAGTATTGCAGCGACCCCAACCGGCCAGTGCCGTACACCGAGGCCGTCTCGATCGGCATGACCGTGGATTACATGACGGACGATCAGCGCTTCGCGTCGCGGCGGCCGGACGTGCTCGTTTACCAGACGGAACCGCTGCAACAGGATGTGACGCTGGCGGGGCCGATGCAGGCCGAGTTGTGGGTCAGCACGTCGGGGACGGACTCGGACTGGGCCGTCAAGGTGATCGACGTCTACCCGAACGACACAACCGAGGTATCGGCGGTGAATAACACGCGACGGCTTGGGGGGTATCAGCGGATGGTGCGCAGCGAGGTGATCCGCGGTCGTTTCCGCAACAGTTATGAGCAGCCGGAGCCGTTCGTCGCGAACCAGGCGGCGCAGGTGAAACTGGAACTTCAGGACGTTCTGCACACCTTCCGCAAGGGTCACCGCATCATGGTGCAGATCTCCAGCACTTGGTTTCCGCTGGTCGATCGCAATCCGCAGCGTTACGTGGACAACATCTTCCGAGCGGAAGCGAGCGACTTCATCCGGGCGACGCAGCGCGTTTACCGCTCGGGGAAGATGCCGACGCGCATTGAGGTCGGCGTGTTGACGAAGGAGAGCGAGTAAGGTCGTTAATCGGCTCTGCGAAAGTGAAAGTGCTGTGTTCAGCCCCCTTGAGGGGGCTTGCCGCGCAGCGGTGTAGGCCCGCCCTTCAGGGCGGGCGGAGCGGGCGCGAACAGCCCTCCTCTCCCTGAAGCTGAGCCCCCTCAAGGGGGCTCAAGCAGTTGTCGCATATGCCTGTCCACCCGCCCTGAAGGGCGGGCCTGAACCGCTCCGCGGCAAGCCCCCTCAAGGGGGCTAAAAGACAGGGCTTTCACTTTCGCAAGACCAATTGCGCCGCCCTGCACCGGCGAGACGCCTGCCCCCAATGGTTTTCGTACCGCGTCTCACACTCCGCACCGCCAGCGTAACCGGCGCGGCCCGCCGCCCCAGCCCTGCGTTGCGGCCGGAATAGTCTTGCCAGGCTTCCCGGCCGCGAGATAAGTTACTCTTACCATTTTTGGCGAACGGCCGGCGTGAGCCGGCTGGTCAGGCCAGCACCAGCCGGCTCACGCCGGCCGTTCCCCCCGAACTGCCGTGAAGGATATCCCAAAAGGGGAAAGTGTCCCATGTCGATCCCATTCGGCTGTGCCTGTGGGAAGAAGTTGCACGCGA
>DASPXY010001103.1:0-2287 GCA_035637055.1 Gemmataceae bacterium
CTCGGGCGCGCCAGTGGGCGCGGTTCGAGGCAACGCGGCTGACATCGAACGCGGAGATGGGAGTGCGCGAGGTGCGCCGCTGGTGCGTGCTGGACGCGGCCGGCGAGGCGCTGCTGCGGGCAGCCGTCCAGCAGCTCGGCCGGTCCGCCCGCGCCTATCACCGCGTACTCAAGGTGGCGCGCACGATCGCCGACCTGGCCGCCGCGGACAGCATCCAACCGGCCCACCTGGCCGAGGCGATCCAGTACCAGCCCCGCGCGGAGCGATAGTCCAGGTTCCGACACGCCCACGTGATGCTGACGGTCCCCAACCTGCCGGGATATCCCAAGCTGCCCTGGGCGATGCGCGCGCTCGTGCGCGTGATGGACGGTGGCAATTGAACTTTATAAGGAGTCAATAAACGACTATGGACCGGCATCAACTTGCCGCATGGGCAGGCATGATTGGACCGACACTCTTTGTGGCGATATTCACGCTCGAGGGTTGGCTTCGCCCCGGCTATGACCCACTCGGAATGTTTGTCAGTGAACTGGAGCTCGGTCCACGCGGCTGGATTCAAGCTGTCAATTTCGTTGTTCTCGGGGTGCTGTTCCTCGTGTTTACACGTGGTGTCGCTGCCGAGTTTCAAGACGGAAAGGCGTCGCGGGCTGGCCCCATACTTCTCACGATCATTGGAATCAGTTATCTCGCTTCTGGCATTTTCGTGATGGATCCCGTCACTACTCCTCCGGACCAGATGAGCTGGCACGGCAAGCTCCACACCTTCTTTGGAGCGCTCGTGTTTTCACTATCGCCCGTTAGCTGTCTTGTGTTCCTGCGCCGCTTTCGCGAGGACCCGCGGTGGCGACCGCTTCAATGGTGGACTCTCGCGGCGGGAACGATAACTGCCGCGTCAGTTGTCGTCCAGTCGGTCGGGCCTACACAGCCGCCAGCAGCACCGAATGCCTTCAATGAATGGATTGGTGTTGTTCAACGAACGGCGATTGTCACGTACTTGAGCTGGCAATTCACCTTTGCGTTGGGACTCCGCAGGCGAAGTAGACGGGGCTGGGGGGAATGTGAAGAATTTTGCCGCCAAAGAGCAAGATCAGGGATGATTTTGTTCGTGAGGTTTGCCCGCTAAAACTTGAAATCGTCCGTCCCGATGGATCGTGAGCGGCTACGGGCGCTCAGCCGGGTCGCCCTTCTGGGACTCGCCGAGCGCCACGCTACCGGAGTCATCGGCGTTCGCGCGGAAGACCAGCCCTGACGCGGGCGATCGCGGTACTGCCTACGTGGGCGGGACGCAGGCACCCCGCCTGGCGTGATCGCCGGTGGCGAGATGATCCGTGGTCGGTGCGCTTGGCCGCGCCGGCGGAGCGACAGACGGATGCGAGGGACAAACAAAAACACCGGCTCATGCGGGGAAGCGGGCAGCTTCCGATGATCCGGACCTCTTGTTCGGATTACGTGCTGAAGAGCGCCGATTGCCCCTGGGAAACCGGCTTCGGCCGCGGCTTCCGGCGCCGGACCTGCTACGCCAGCTCGTCAAGGGTGACGACCTTGCCGTTCTGCGGCGGGCTCGCCGGCGCGGACACCGCTGCGTCGGTCGCGAACAGCGGCAGGTCATCGAGCGGCCGGGCTCCGTGGGCGTCGGGCGGGCCGGGAACCGGATCCATTCCCGTGGCAGCTCGGGCTCCTCCTCTCAGCCGCCCACCACCCGCAGCTCGTCGGCCTCGTCCTCGCTCCGGCGGGCGTCGGCGAACAGCGCCTCGAGGGACTGCGCCCGCCCGTCGACGCCTTCTCCGCTCGCCCTGAGCCGGGGCCAGCGCCAGGTAGACATCGCCGCCGTCGCCATCGAGCGCGGCCAGCCGCTCTTCGGCAACTCGCCCCCGACCATCAGCGGGGCGCGCGTCTTGGCCGCCACCGGCGCCAGCGCCTCAGCCTGGCCGTCCGCTCGTGCGTCAGGAACGTGACCTCGACCGGCTGCCGCTGCCCGATGCGCCAGCTGCGTCGGCTGGCCTGGCGCAGGACCTAGACGGCGTAGTCGATCTCCACCCAGACGCGCGAGCGGAACTCCACGATCCAACCCCGTGTGCACGAGCCGAGGGTTGGTGACGAGGGCGTCCACGCCCTCGCGCACCCGCGCGGCCACCCACTCCTCCGACGGCTAAACTTGGCCAGAGGCGGGGTGCCCCGAAAGGAACGGGATTGTCGGAGTCGCCGCAACTAAGCAGCCTCAACAAAGTTTGTCGAAGATGTGATGATTGAGCCGTGCTTTTTGACGCGGTTGTGACGCGGCGAGCGG
>DASPXY010001104.1:0-6210 GCA_035637055.1 Gemmataceae bacterium
GGAGGGGGTTGGGGGGAGGGGTTTGCCGGCCGGGCGTCAGGTGAGTCGAGCCGCTGCCTCGCGGGCGGCATCAATAAAGCGCAGGATTTTCTCAGGATCTTTGCGTCTCGGCGTTTCTTCGACGCCACTGGCCACGTCCACTCCATAGGGCCGCACGAGTCGCACCGCCTCGGCGACGTTCTCGGGCGTCAGTCCGCCGGCGAGGATGAGAGGCACTTCCGGGCGAAACTCGGCCAGCAGTTTCCACGGCGCGAGCTGTCCGGTGCCGCCGTACCGTCCCGACACTTGACCGTCGATCAGCACCGCGGCCGGCGGGTGACCGACCTGCTCACATAGGGCGAGATAATGGCGCACGCGAGCGAGGTCGTCCGCGTCGCGCACCTGGAAGGCGGGGATGAAGCGAAAGTTGGGATCGGTACAAACTTCCGGCTGTTCTCCGTGCCACTGCACCGTGCGCACTCGTCCGAGTTGTCGCGCTGCGGCGAATGCGGTTTCGAGCGGTTCGTTGACGAACAGAGCGACCGGTTCGACGAACGGCGGCAGGACGCGAACGATCACCTCGCCGGTCACCGGCGGCACGAAGCGCGGCGATTTCGGATAGAAATTGAGGCCAATGGCATCGGCGCCCAGGTCCGCCGCGAGAACAGCGTCGGTCGTGGTGGTGACGCCGCAAATCTTGACGCGCAGGGCGCTCATCGACAGGACATCCTCACTGCTGAACACTTGCACTCGCGCCGTGCGGGGTTTACAATTTTCATATCTTCCTGAAGGGGATAAAAACCATGAAAGCCCAGAAGACCGAGTTAACCGAGCGGCTCCAGAAAGTGGAGGACGAGTTCGTCGAGTTGTGGAACAACATGGGCTCGCTCTGGGGCATCAGTCCGACGATGGCGCGCATTCACGGGTTGTTGTACATCACCGGGGCGGCGCTGTCGATGGACGACATCATGGAGAAGCTCGGCATCTCGCGCGGCAACGTGAGCATGAACCTGAGCAAACTGGTCGAGTGGGGCCTGGTGCGGCGGGTCCACAAGCGCGGCGACCGCAAGGAGTATTACGAGTCGCTCAGCGATGTGTGGGAGATGTTCACGCTGGTCGCCAACCAGCGCAAGCGGCGCGAGATCGACCCGATCCTGACGACGCTGCGGCGCTGCAAGGAGGAGCTATCGCCCGAGGCGCTCGGCACCGGGGCCGACGACCCGGCGGCTCAGGGGCACTTCCACCGGGTGAATGAGTTGTTGAAGTTCCTCAGCATGGTGGAGGGGCTGGCGCAGCGGTTTTTCGAGAGCCACCGCGGCTTGCGGGAGGCGGTGGAGTTGTTGGCGCAGGAGGCCGAGTGATGCCATCCGGCGGTCAGGCGGCCTCCCACGGCAATCGGAAGAGGTCGGCGACGCGGCAGGAGAGTCCAGGCAAGATCTTCCCACCGGTCAACTCTTCTTCCCCAGACAAGATCCTCGGCTCTTTCCCGGGCTGATGGACCGTCGCTTGGCGCGTCTCGGTGTTGATGAGCCAGAGCAGCGGGACGCCGTGGGTGAGGTAATCGGTTACCTTCTCCGCGACCAAGTCCGGCGGATCGTCGGGCATCAACACCTCAACCGCTAACCGGGGCGGCACATCGCCATAGAAATCGCTCAACTCTTCGTAACTCTTCGAGTCCTCGTACAGGGCCAGATCCGGCCCGCGAACGGTGTCGGGGTTCCGGTGCAGGATGACGCCGCAACAATTGCTGCAGACATAGCCTTTGTTCCGGCGCCGTGTGAACTCGCCGAGGAGCCAACAGAGATAGCCACATACGACACCGTGCCGCTGGCCTGGCGGCCAGGGCCATTCGATCACCTTGCCGGCGACCAGTTCGAGGAACCTGTCCTCGTTTTCAGGGAGCCAGCCCCATTCGTAGAACTCCTCGGCGGTCAGCAACTTCGCGGGAAAGCGATCCGTGCCCATCGTAGCCTCCTGGGAGCGATCTCTGCCCTATCTAACCGCCAAGCCGCTTGCGTGCCAAGGCCAAGGCGCCGTGGACGACAACCTCCTCGCCGAGCGCCGCCGGGACAATGTCGTAGCACTTGGCAAAAGGCTTGAAGGCGCGATCGGCCACCAACTTGCGCAACGGGGCAAAGAGCAGTTCCTCGCCCATCAAGGCGACCCCACCGCCGATCACGATCCGTCGTGGACAGAGCAGCGCCAAGACATTGCGGATCGCCTCAGCCAGGTAATCCCAAGTATCGCCGAGCCGTTGCCGCGCGAACAGGTCTCCCTCCTGGGCAGCCCGGGCAACATGCTCAGCGGTCAACCGACTGAGATCCCCATGGACCAGACGGACTAGCAGCGAGCGACGATGGCGGGCATCCGATCCGAGCAATTCGCGAACGCGCTCCGCAATTCCCCACCCAGAGGCGACGGACTCAAGCGTACAAAACCCTTCACCATTGAAGAACGTCATGTGTCCGATTTCCGCCGCACCCCGCCCACAGCCACGGTAGATCTCACCATTGATGATGAGCCCGCCGCCGATCCCCGAGCCGATGGTGATATAGAAGATCGGCGATAGCCCCTTTCCCGCCCCGAAGAGCGCCTCCGCCAACCCCGCCACGTCGGCATCGTTCCCAAGGACCGCTGGCGAGTCGAGCAGGTCGCTAATCCAGTCGGCGAGGGGAAAATCGTCCCACCCCTCGATCTGGTGCGATTTGATGACGGTGTGTGTGGCATCGTCTACCGGCCCGCCGAAGCCGATGCCGACACCGCGGAGCCGGGAGCGCTCCACCCCTGCCTTTGCCAGTAGTTCCGGCACCGCCGCGGTAATCTGCCGGCGAATCCCCTCCGGCCCTTCCTGCACATCCACGCGGCCGCGCCACAAGCCCGCGACGACGCCATCGCCCTCGCCGAGGCCCAACTGCAGTTTGGTCCCGCCGATTTCAATGCCCAGATACACCGGAACTCCTCACGCCAGGATCTCGCGGATGACGTGGCCATGCACGTCGGTCAACCGCCGGTCGATGCCGTTGTGGCGGAACGTCAGCCGCTCGTGGTCAATGCCGAGCAGATGCAGGGCTGTTGCGTGCAGGTCGTAGCAGTACGTCGGATGACGGACGGCGCGGAACGACCACTCGTCGCTTTCGCCGTAGGTCCCGCCGCCCTTGATGCCGCCGCCGGCAAGCCACGACGTGAACGTGAACGGGTTGTGGTCGCGGCCGAGAGTGCCCTGGCTACACGGCATCCGCCCGAACTCCGTCGTCCAGATGACAATGGTATCGTCCAGCAGGCCGCGTGCCTTCAAATCCTTCAGCAGCGCCGCCGCGGGCCGATCCATGCTCGTGCCCATGTCGAGATGATCGCGGCGAATGTCCTCGTGCGAGTCCCAGTTGCGGCGCGGGAAACCGTTGTCGGCGCCGCTCCAGACCTGTACGAAACGCACGCCGCGCTCCAGCAGCCGCCGCGCGATCAGACAATTGCGACCAAAGTCCTCCGTGATGCGCTGGTCCAGGCCGTACAGCCGTCGCGTTGCCGCTGTTTCGCGCGACACGTCCAGCACCTCGGGAGCGCTGAGTTGCAGCCGCGCCGCCAACTCGTACGAGGCGATGCGGGCGTCGAGACGCGAATCGCCGGGCCGCGACGCCTGATGCTGGCGGTTCATCTGCCGCAGCAGCGCCTGGCCCTCCGCCTCGCTGTCGCGGTTGATGAAGTCGTTTTGCGGGGGGTAAAGGTCGAAAATGGGATTCCGGTCGTTGGCGCGAATCATCGTCCCCTGATAGGCCGCGGGCAGGAAACCGGCGCCCCAGTTCCCCGGGCCGTTCGGGGCGAAGCCGCGCATGTCGGGCAGGACGACGAACGTCGGCAGGTTGTCGTTGAGGCTGCCCAGGCCGTAACTGACCCAGGCGCCCATGCTGGGAAAGCCCGGCAGCACGAAGCCGGTCGCCTGCATGAATGTCGCCGGCCCGTGGACGTTCGAGCGCGACACCATCGACGGGATGAAGGCGGTGTCATCGACACAGCCCGCCAGGTGCGGCAGCAGGCTGCTGACCCACTTGCCGCACCGGCCGTACTGCCGCCACGCCCAGGGGCTCTTCATGACGGCGCCGGGGTTGCTCTGGAACAGCTCGACGCGGCCGCCGGGGTTGAACGCCTGCCCATGACGACGAATCAGCTCCGGTTTGTAGTCGAAGGTATCGACCTGGCTGGCGGCGCCGGACATGAAGAGTTGCACGATACGTTTCGCCTTCGCGCGATTGTGCAGGCCACCGTTGCGGTCAGCACGCGGGCGGGACTGTGCAGCGTCGGCGAGCAGGCCCTCGCTGCCGAGCAGGTGCGCCAGGGCGATGCCGCCGAGGCCACCGCCAGCTCGCCAAAGGAAACTGCGTCGATCCATAAGAGTGATACTCCCGAGTGCTTCTTGCGAAAAGTGTCTCCCCAGCCACCAATATCAGGCATGCCCGAACAATTCGGCCGGAGACTACGGCGCGTACACCACGCGAAAGCCGATGGCGTTGGTCCGGCGCCAGGGCGCGAAGCAGTCACGGTACGCGGAACGGCAGTGCGTCGGTCCGTTGAAAAACGAGCCACCGCGGAAGACACGGTAGACGCCGAAGGTCGGCCCCTGCGGATCCACCGGCGGACAGTTCTTGTAGTAGTTCTCGTCGTACCAGTCCTGGCACCACTCCCAGACGTTGCCGTGCATGTCACACAGCCCCCACGCATTCGGCACCGGCACCTTGAGATCCTGCCTGGCGTAGGTGGCCACCTTTTTCAGACTGTCCTCATCGTCGCCGCTGTGGTAACAGGTCGTGGTGCCCGCGCGACAACTGTATTCCCACTCAGCCTCCGTGGGTAGGCGGTAGGTTTTCCCCTCCTCCTTGCTGAGCCATTTGCAGAACGTAACCGCGTCATTCCAGGACACCCACACCACGGGAGAACGGTCGCTGTGGCGGAAGCCGGGGTTGGACCAGGTGTTGGGGTGGCGGGCCTTCTCGCCCTCGGTCTGGTAGCTGCTGGCCTTGGCGAACGCGGCGAACTGGCCCACGTTCACCTCATACTTGCCCAGGTAGAAGGCTTTCGTGATCTTCACTTTGTGGGCGTGCTCGTTCGCGAAGCGGCCAACCTCGTTCTCCGGCGAACCCATCATGAACTCGCCCGCAGGAATCAGCACCAACTCCATGTTGATCGAGTTCGTGATCTCCTTCTCCAGCACAAGCGGAGGATTTTTTTCCTCCTTTTTCTCCTCTTTCTTGATCTCCTTCACGGGCGGGGGCTGCTTGTCTTCCTTCTTGATCTCCTTCACGGGCTGGACGGGATCCTTCTTGGCTTCCTTCGGGATGTCCTTTACGACCTGCACCGGAGCCTTTTTGTCTTCTTTCTTTGCTTCATTCGCAGGGTTCGCGGCAACCTCGACCACTTTCGTGGGCCGCTCACTGGGCCCGAACCCTTGAAACAGCAGCAGCAACAACGCAGCCGCCAGCACGCCACCGCCGAATGCGAGCAGAACCACGCGACTGCGCGATCTGCCTTTCTGGCCACTGTCCTTGCGGCGCCCGGTGCCGGGGACAGGAACCACAGGCGCGGCGGAAACGGGTGGCTCGGGCGGAGGGGTAACTGGCCCTGGAGCGGATTCGACGACGAGGGTCCAGCCGCGCTCCGCGGTGCTCGCCCTGCCACCGATCAGCGAGGGCAACGGCGAGGCCGGAGTGGCCGAGTCTCTCGCCGTGGTGCCCGCGTCAGGAGGTCCCGCCACGGCTGGGGGTTCAGGGAGCGCCGCGCAGAACGGCGCGAGAGCCGCGACAAAGGCAGTGCAGCTAGGCCAGCGCTGCTCCGGGTTCTTCGCCAGCGCCCGGGCCACCACCTCCCGCTCCTCTACCCTTGGGACCATCTCCAGACCGGGCGCGCGCAGCAGGTGGCCCGCCACCACCGCCGCCAGTGGTCCCTCGAACGGCAGACGGTTGCCGCGCAACTGACAGTAGGTGACGGCCAGACTGTACTGGTCGGACCAGCGGCTCACCTGATCGCTGCACGCCTCGGGGGAAGCGTAAGCCGGAGTCATCGAGCCGCTGGCGCTCGCCAGCGTGTCCTGGAGCAGTTTGACAAGCCCGAAATCGCCCACCTTGACGCCACCGCCCACCAGCAGGAGGTTGTGGGGCTTGACGTCGCGGTGCTGCACCCCCTGCGCGTTCAGGTAGTCCAACCCCTCCGCGGCAGACCGCATCTGCCGAAGCAGTTCCGCCA
>DASPXY010001105.1:0-2958 GCA_035637055.1 Gemmataceae bacterium
CAACCGCCTGAAGGCGGAACTACGAACACAAGGATCCGAACGCCCCGTTCCCTCTCCCGACGAACCGACACGACAGGGTTTGTGGCCCTCTGTGCCCACCCTCCGGGTACGCCAAGCGTGCCCGGTCCGAGTTACTGTCACCTCCCCAGCCGGAGCGGCCGTGCGCCGCGAGCCAGGGCGGTGCTGGACGGTCCTGTTGCACTCATAAAGGAAACGTCATGCAAAAACTGGTTCAGGGTATCCACCACTTCCAGGCCACCATCTTCCGCCCCCAGCGTGAGCTTTTCGCTCGCCTCGCCGATGGCCAGCAGCCCGAGGCGCTGTTCATTACCTGCTCCGATAGTCGCATCAACCCCAACCTGATCACCCAGACCGACCCCGGCGAGTTGTTCATCCTGCGCAATGCCGGCAACATCGTGCCTCCCTACGGCGCGGCCAACGGCGGCGAAGGGGCGACCATCGAGTTCGCCGTCGCGGCGCTGGGCATTCAGGACGTCATCATCTGCGGCCACTCCCACTGCGGCGCCATGAAAGGGCTGCTCGACGGAGATGCGCTCGTGGATCTGCCGGCCATGGCCGCGTGGCTCGCTCACGCCGAGGCGACCCGGCGCATCATTCGTCAGAAGTACCGCGACCGCGAAGGGGCAGCCCTGTTGACCGCCACCATCGAGGAGAACGTGCTTGTGCAACTGGAGAATCTGCGCACGCACCCCACCGTCGCCGCGGGACTGGCGCAAGGCAAACTCAAGTTGCACGGCTGGGTCTACAAACTGGAGACAGGGCAGGTGTTTGCCTACGATCCTCGCCAGGCACAATTCCTCCCGCTGACCGAGGCGGCCCTCACGCCGATTCCGACGCCGGCTCGCCTCCATCCCGCCCACGCGATGTAACGGAACCCCTCCCCCCAACCCCCTCCCCGCAACGGAGAGGGGGAGAAGCAAAGATCGTCAGGTGTCTTGCTCCCCCTCTCCGTTGCGGGGAGGGGGTTGGGGGGAGGGGTTTCGCCAGGGTTGAAATCAGCGAAATCAACAAGAGGTGTAATCGTGCCTTCGACTTTTCGCGAGACCGCCAGGAAGGACTTCCTGGCGTCGATTGTGGTGTTCCTCGTCGCCCTGCCGCTGTGCATGGGCATCGCCCTCGCGTCCGGGGCGCCGACGACGAGCGGCCTGATCACCGGCATCGTCGCCGGCCTGGTCGTCGGCTGGCTGGCCGGCAGCCCGCTCCAGGTGAGCGGCCCGGCCGCCGGTCTGAGCGTCCTCGTCTTCGACCTGATCCAGCGCTCGCGCGCTGATTTCCTGACGCGCCACCCTGACCAGGCCAGCCGGGCCGACGAATATGCCCTTGGTGTACTGGGCGCGGTCGTGTTCATCGCGGGCGGCACGCAGCTGCTCGCAGGGCTGCTGCGCTGGGGACAGTGGTTTCGGGCGGTTTCGCCGGCGGTGGTCCACGGCATGCTGGCCGGCATCGGGGTGCTGATCTTCGTCGGCCAGTTTCATGTGATGATCGACGAGGCGCCGCGCGGCAGCGGTCTGGCGAACCTGCTGGCGCTGCCGGAGGCCGTCTGGAAAGCCGTCGTCCCCGACGGCGAGGGGACCACGAGCCACCGTTGGGCGGCGCGCCTCGGGATCCTCACCATCGTCTCGATGCTGCTGTGGAAAATGCTCGTGCCGAAACGGCTCCAGGTGATCCCGGCCCCGCTGGTCGGGGTGGTGCTGGCGGCGCTGGAGTCGGCCTCGCTGGAGCTGGCGGCGATGGGCGTCAAGCACGTTCAGATGGGCGACAGCCTTCTGGGAGCGATCCGCCTACCGGACCTCGATCTCCTCGCCGGCTCGGTGGGCTGGCCGCTGCTGGCCGCCGGCCTGACGATGGCCGTCGTCGCCAGCGCCGAGACGCTGCTGTGCGCCACGGCCGTTGACCAGATGTACCAGGGGCCGCGCACGCGCTACGACCGCGAACTGGCGGCTCAGGGCGTGGGCAACATGGTGTGCGGCGTGCTCGGGGGACTGCCGATGACCGGAGTGATCGTGCGCAGCGCCGCCAACCTCGAAGCAGGGGCGCGGACGCGGCTGTCGGCGGTGCTGCACGGCGCCTGGCTGCTGGTCTTCGTCGTGCTGTGTCCCGGCTTGCTGTCGCTCATCCCGACCGCGAGCCTGGCGGCCATTCTGGTCTTCACTGGTTACAAACTGATGGATCCGAAGGCCGTGCGCGCATTGTGGTCTCATGGGAGAGGAGAAGTGGTCATCTATGCGGCCACCGTCCTCATGATCGTCGCGACCGATCTGCTGACGGGCGTGCTGGTCGGCGTGGGATTGTCGGCAGCCAAGTTGTTGTACACCTTCGCCCGGCTGTCGGTGAAACTGGAAACGGAGGGCGAAGGGCGGATGGTGCTGCGGCTGCGCGGAGCGGCGACCTTCCTGCGGTTGCCGAAACTGGCCGCGGTGCTGGAGTCCATCCCACCCGAGACGGAGTTGCACGTTCACCTGGAGCACTTGCACTACATCGATCACGCCTGCCTGGATCTGCTGGTGAACTGGGAAAAGCAGCACGAGGCGACGGGCGGCAGTCTGGTGATCGACTGGGACACGCTGACCGCCCGCTTCCACCGCCCGCGTCCGCTGCCCGCCCCGCGACCGGAGAGCCTGCCGCCCAGGACGAACGGCAAGGGCGGTCAGCTGCCGAAACCAACGGAGGAGGCAGTTCCAGAACCGGACGCGACGCAGCGGTAAGTAGCGGAGCCCGAAGCGCTCGCGAGGACCTTCCTCGCTGGCGCTTCGGGCTTCCAATCAATCGACACCGTCAGCCGGATCAGGTATCACTGACCGTTCGCCTTGACGTCGTAGCACAGCAGCACGTCCCAGTCCCGCAGGTAGAGATGGCCGCCGGCAACGATGGGGTGCGCCCAGGCGTTTTGCCTGCTGCGTTCGGGCTGGTCGAAGCGGCCCTTCTCGCGATAACCCG
>DASPXY010001106.1:0-3755 GCA_035637055.1 Gemmataceae bacterium
AAGCCTTGGGCGGCGCACTTCGCCCAGTCGGTGCCTTCCGCGCTGGACTTGCTATGTGAACACTAGTATACTATTAGATAGAAGGAGGGAGGGGCAAAACTCAACTACGCAGGCGATGCGATCCGACAATGTCAACAGCCCCGTGTCCTCCCGAGACCTAGAGGGCGGGGAGCCGTGCGGTACTCCGCTGGGCGACCCGCCCGCAACGCCACAAGAGGAGAACGACGATGCAAGATCCAGCACACGAGAGCACAGAACAGGTGTCGGGCATTGACGTGCAGGCGCTGACGCGGGCGCTGGCCGAGCCGTTCGAGCGCGAAGAGGTGAAGTTCAAGCCGGCCGTGGTGAGCGGCAATCGGGCGATGGCCCTGGCTTACGTGGACGCCCGCGTCATCCAGGATCGCCTGGATGAAGTCCTCGGGCCGCTGAACTGGCAGGACGACTACGAGTGTCTGAGCGACGGTTCGGTGGTTTGCCGGCTGCGGTTGCGATTGGGCAACGAATGGGTGACGAAGGTGGACGTCGGCGGACCGAGCGAGCAACCCGACGGCGGCGACCGGCTCAAGGCCGCGTTCAGCGATGCCCTCAAGCGGGCGGCGGTGAAGTTCGGAATTGGTCGCTATTTGTACCGTTTACCCTCTCAATGGGTGGATTACGATCCGCACAAGCGGCAGTTCGCCAAGCCACCGACCTTGCCCGACTTCGCGCTGCCGACGAAGGGGCGCAAACCGGCCGAGCAACCAACCGTAAAGCCCGCCGCTGCCCAGAAAAAGACGCAGGTTGCAGGCAAACCGGGTAGTTCGAGTCTGCCGGCAAACGGCGCGGAACTCCAGAAACGGCTGCAGGATTACGACGCCAAACTGGCCGGGCAAGGATTGTGCGAGCGCGGCGCGCTGGTCAAGCAGGTCGCCGCGGCGGGGACGAAGGCTGGTTATCCTGCGGATCTCACGACCTGGTCGGGGCCGGCCATCAAACTCGCGGTCGAGGAGACCAGGGCGTTCGAGGCCAGTCTGAGGCAGCCACAGGCGAAGAAGAAGGAAGTCGCGTGAGTCGGCCCGGTGTGCCTTCTGCCCAGCGTCTGACACTGGGCAGAAGGCATCAGACCAGCACCCGCAGTCCGTTCATCTGGAGCAGCCAGAGGAGGGGTTCGAGAATCCCGAAGGGGGCAATCGGACGTTGGGCGAGAGCTTCGACGCCGAGTTCGTTTTCCACCAACCCTACCGGCGTGAGCGGAAAGAACAGGAAGCGGTTCCCGAGGTTCTCCTGCAACACCCGGAGCAGGTCCCAGCCGCGGAACATGATGGGCAAGACTTGCTCGCACAGGGCGGAGCGATCCCGGAGCAACTGTGCGGTCAAGGGCCCGGGGACCGTCGTTTCGGCCAACGTCCGGATCCAGGGCAGGGCCTGACCCCCGAGAGGATTTTTCGCCAGCAAGAGGTCCACCTTCGGCAGACACACGGCCAGGGGGACCGTCAACTTGCTTCCGAGCCTCACACCGCGGACGAGGCGCATCTCCTCCAGGAAATGGTGCAGCGCGCGGATCTGATCCTCAACGCCCAGTTCCCCTCAGGGGGATTCGTCCGCGTCGGGGTTCTCGGCCGGTTCCGGCGCCAGGGCGTTCACCAACGTCTCGACACCGCGGGCCAGGGCCGGCGCCAGGGCGGACTTCTGCATCATCTCCTGCGTCGAGACGTTCGGCAGACGGGTCAAGCCCAGGAGGACGGCACCGAGAATCAGTCCGGCCTTGCACGCGCCCAGGGTCGCTCCGAGGATGCGGTTGAGCGCCTGCAGCCGGACGCTTTTCATGCCGCGTTCGAGGAGCAGCGAGACAAAGAAAATCGACAGATAGACGAGCAGGAAGACGACTGCGTAGGCAACCAGGCGAGCGATAGTCGTATCGGCGTCCTGGATGAAATAGCGCTGGAGGAGGAGAGTGGCACCCTCGTTGAAGTAGACGGCGGCGTAGAGGGCGACACCGAAGCCGACGATGCGGGCCAGTTGCATGAGCAGGCCGGTGATGGCGCCGAAGAGGGCACCGATGCCCAGGATGGCGAGGATCGTTGTGTCGAGCCAGTACATGGTCCGCCTCGCGAAGTTTGACCCGGTCCGTGCAGCTGGCGCCAGCCGCAACCCTCCAAGATGTATTATCTCCGCCCAGGCAAGGGTTGCAAGCAGCAGTCCGACAAAGAGGCGAACCAGGGACTTCTCGACGGTAGCGAGGGAATTCAGTTACTAGCTAGAGGAAGAGAATGAAGACAGCCGATGTGATCGATAGCGGAGAGAAAATGCCCCTCGGGCTTGAATCGGGGATGACGGAGTTGCAATCCGTTGTCACTGCAGACACGGAGCGAACCGACAGCGCGACGGCGGGAGGGAAACTCTGTGCGTCCGCATCCCGGGTACGGGTTCCGCTTCGTCGGCCCGAAGGGACAGCGGCAGCGCGTCGTGGACCGAGACGAGCGCACGGTCATGAAGCAGATCGTCGAATGGCGATTCCGGGTGGCGCGAAACTGACGATCCCCGACCTGTGCGGGCCGGACGATGACACCTCCCCTTGCATTACCGTGATGCTCCCCGACGAGGACCGAGCGGAGGGCGGGACAGAAGAGGCACCCGCTCATCCCATCTCTCGATTCTCTCCAGTACGCAGGGGCCGCCGCAGGAACCGGCTGACGATCACCGCCACCACGAGTAGGCCGGCGGAGAGATAGAACGCATGGTCGAGGTGACCGGTTACATCGTTCAGGTAACCGGCGAGTTGCGGGATGAAGAAGGCGATGCCCCAGCCGAGAAACACCAGACCGTAATTGAAGCCCAGGTTCTTCGCGCCGAAGTAGTCGGCGGTGAAGGCCGGCATCAGCGCCAGGCCGCCGCCGTACTGCCAGTACGCCACGCCGACGACCAGGAACAACAGCGCCACGTTGCCCGACGCCATGATGCTCGGCGTCAGCAACAGACACACCGCGGCGGCGACCCCGTTGACGAGGTAGGCATTGGTCCGGCCGATCGTGTCGGAGTAGAGGCCGGTGCCGATGCGGCCGCTGGCGTTAACCAGGCCGCCGAAGGAGGACAGCAGCCAGGCGTTGGCGGCGAAGAAGGCGACGGTGGCGGCGGTGTTGCTCAGCATCGGTGCGGCGTTGGCGATGACGAGCAGGCCAGACTGTGCCGAGCCGACGAAGAGGAACACCAGGGCATAGAATTGCCAGGTTTTCACCACGTCCACAGGGGACCAATCGACGCCCGTCATGGCGGCCTTCGGTCGGGTTGCGGGAGGTGAGGGAGGGACATAGCCAGGGGGTGGCCAGGCGAGGAGCTGGCCAGCGACGATCACCACCAGGGCGAACAGCATCCCCAGCCCGATGAAGCTGCCGGACAGGCCGAAGTGGGCGATGAGGTGCTCGGCGAGCGGGGAGATGTAGATGGCGGCTCCGCCATAGCCGCCAACGACCAGCCCGACGATGAGGCCGCGCTGGTGCGGCCCGAACCAGCGGACTGCTGCTGGTGTCGCGGCCGCGTAGCCCAGGCCCATGCCGATGCCGCCCAGCACGCCGAAGCCGAGGATGAGGCCGAGGTGGCTCTTCATCAGTCCGGCCAGGATGCAACCTCCCGCCAGGAACAGCCCACCCAGGGTGGCGCCCAGTTTGGGACCGTATTTGTCCTGAAGGCGACCGCCCGGGATCATGACCAGGGCGAAAATGAACCCACAGAGCGCGTAAGCCCACGTTGCCTGCGCATCAGTCAGGTAGGTCCAGCCT
>DASPXY010001107.1:0-3624 GCA_035637055.1 Gemmataceae bacterium
GGGCACGCGCCATGATGACCGACATGGCGTAGGTCAGGTAACGATGGCGCGTTTCGTCGGTGATTGAGGTTGGATGAATGGTTTCGGCCATGAACAAAAATCTCCGCAAAAGTCGTCGCGAGCATCGCTGGTTGGATTGTAGCAAGAACGCGCGCCGCGACCCAGGTCAGTTCGGCGCCCGCAGAGCGCTCTAAGTAATTATCGAGAAGGCATTTGAGGCCCTTGATTTGGAATCCTCCCATTTTCTTGTGTTCATGTGTTCACTGTAGCGACGTTGCAGGTAAGATCAAGGAAATCCTGCCGGACTTGCTGCCCCCACCTGCCGCCGGCAACTTTTTCGTCCGCGGCGCCAACGGGGCAGCAGCGGCGTCGTTGTTAAGGTGTCTCCCGGTGAGAGGGCCCCGTGTCGCAACCCGAGGAACAACAGTGGCTCCGCCGCGCCCAACAGGGCGACCGTGAGGCCTTTGCGGCGCTGGTGGATTGCCATTGGACATCTGTGCATCGCTGGCTCTTCGGCCTGACTCGCGACGCGCATACCGCCGAGGATCTGGCCCAGGACGTCTTCCTCAAGGCGTGGCTCGGGCTGCGCTCGTTTCAGGTCGGCACCCACTTTCGGGCCTGGCTCTTGCGGATTGCCCGCAACAGCTACCTCGACAACAAACGCAGGAAACAGGGCTCGTGCCGCCAGGTGTTGCCCGAGGTTCTTGTCAGCCGCGAACCGGATCCCGTGGCCATCCTGCTCAGCCAAGAGACGCAAACGCGGATCGAGGCGGCCATGATGCAGTTGTCCATCCTGTTTCGGGCGCCGCTGCTCTTGCGAGTTCGCGAGGGGCTCCCCTTCCAGGAAATCGGGGCGATTCTGGACATCACCGAGGAAACCGCCCGCTGGCGCGTCTGCAAGGCCCGCCGCCTGTTGTTGAAGGCCCTTGGGCAACGGTTGGATACATTACCCCATGACGTGTAAGGAAGTCTGTAACTGGTTGCTCGCAACCCCCGAAGCGGTTGTGCCCCCAGGCGAAATCCGCCGGCACCTCAAGGGCTGCCGCAAGTGTCGTCGCCGTCGCCGGCGGTTGCTCTGCCTCGACGAGGAGATCCGCCGGTTGCCGACGCCAACGCCATCCCCTGCGGTCCGCGCCGCCCTGATGGAACGCATTGCCGGGTCGCCCGAGACGATCCCAGGCGAGACCGTTCCACTCCCCAGGCGGCGATCCGGGCGTGGGCTGATGGTGCGCGCCGCCGCGATGCTGCTCGTGACGGCTGGCTTCTTCTGGAGCCTTACGGTGGATCGCGATCCGCCTGCGGATGGACCGCGCGGGGACGGGAATGCGCCGGCCGATACCGATGTCCTGGCCCGCGCCTTGGAGCGACAACTGCAGGTCGCCGGCGGATTGCCCCCCGACGAACGCTTCCATGTGCTGGTCGGGCTGGCCGCTGATCTGCGTGCGGAGTCGCTGCGACTGGCACGTCAGCCGGCGCTCTCGGAGCTATCGACGGTCGCACAACTCTACGACCAGGTAGTCCGCGAGGGTGTGATGGGGCGCGCCCGGCGACTGCCGGCGGAACAGCAGCGGCGGCTGCTCCTGCCGCTGCTGGAGGATTTGCGGCAGACAGAGGCCGAGGTGGAACGGACGGCCCACAACACCCCGGCGGACGTGGCAGAGTCGCTGCGCGGACTGGCGACGACGGCTCGCGCTGCACGGGTGGAATTGCAAGAAATCCTGGAGGATGGCGCACTGTGAGGGCTTCTCTGCTCACTCTCTGGATCGGGGTGCTGCTGGCCTGTGGCTGGCTGTTGCAGGCGGAGCCATCGCCGCGCTCACGGCTCCTGCGGACGGTCGTGACGCAGACGCTGCGGCTGGCGGACGAGGCCGATCCGCTGCGCCGGGCCGATTACTGCACCGACGTGGCCGACCAACTCGCCCGGGCCATTTGCGAGGCGAACCGGCAAGGCCAGACGGACGAGGCCGTGCGCCTGGGGCGCTACCTGCGCAAACTCATGGATCGTGGCGTGGCCCAGAACATCGCGCGCGTCAACCCCGATGAGGTGGACGAACCGCGCTACGAGGAATGGGAACTCGTCAGCAAACGGGCCGACCAGATCGGGGTGACGCTGGAGAACAACCTCAAACAGAACCCCCTGCCGCTGCCGCTCAAGACCGTGTTGGAAGACTCGCGCAAGGAGTGGGACCAGCTGCGGCACGAGTTCACGGGCAAGGGTAAGGGGAAAGGCTGGGGCAAAGGTTGGGGGAAAGGCTGGGAGTGGGAGAAAGGCCGGGACAAGAAGAGCAAGGGAAAGGGCAAGAACAAGCAAGGCAAGGGCGATCCGTTCGAGGAATTTGGCCACCTCCCAAACGGGACCGGAGCCACGAACAGCATGGCGAGCCGAGAACGTGAGCGACCGGAGAGAGTCTCCAGTTCACTCCGGTCGCTCACGCTCTCGGCTCGCCAACAAGTTACAGCCTGTTACGCCGGTGGCGTCTCGCTCTGTGGCGCCGGTTCTGAGGACTCCGGCGCGGGAGCTGTCTGCCCCGGCAAAAGGATCGCCGTGATCTCCACGTTGGTGTAGTGCTGCCGATGGCCGCGCAGGCGGCGGGAGTTCTTGCGCCGCCGGAAGTGCTGGATGTAGAGTTTGACGGACGGATGGCCCACCACCTCGCCCACCACGCGGGCGCCGTCGATCACCGGCCGGCCGATGCGGCTGTCCCCCTCGTTTGCATAAAGCAGGACGCGACCGAACTCGATCTCATCGCCTTCCTCGGCGTCGCGGTAATCGACGCGGACCACATCGCCTTCTTCGACGAGATATTGCCGCGAGCCGTCTTCAAACACTGCGTACATGGTTCCTGTCCCCGCTGCAAGACTTTCTCAAACGAACTGATACCATAGCTGCGCGAGTGGTTAGTGGCAAGTAGTTCGTGGTCCGTGAATCAGTCCACTGAAGCCCACGGGCCGCGGCCCGTGGGCTTGGCCCTCACTCACAACAAACCACCACCGATCGGAGGACACATCATGGCGAGCCGTGCCGCGAAGGAGTACCGCTACGAAAAACTGACCTGGCCCGAGATCAACGACGCGATCGAGCTGGGCAAGGTGTGCATCGTGCCCTGCGGCGCCGTCGAGCAGCACGGGCCGCACCTGCCGCTCGATGTCGATCTCATCTGCCCCACCGAAATCGCCCGCGGCGCCGGCAAGCAGGTGCCCGAGAAAATGCTCGTCTTGCCGACCGTCTGCTACGGCTACACCGGCCATGTCATGGATTTCCCCGGCACCATCAACAACGACTTCGAGCACTTCATGCATCATGTGCTCGACATCACCAAATCGCTCGCCTATCACGGGTTCAAGAAGCTCGTGCTGCTCAACGGCCACGGCTCGAACTGGCCCAATCTCGACCTCGTCGCCCGCCGCACCAACCTCGAAACCGACGCCGAGTGCGTGCCTGCCTGCTGGTGGAACCTGCTCACCGTCGATAAGGAGTTCCTGCCGCGCTGGCGGCAGAGCAAGTTCCCCGGTGGCTGTGCGCATGCCTGCGAATTGGAGACATCGCTCTATCTCTATCTCGACGGCGATAACGTGCGGAAGGACCTGATCAAGAGCGGCGACATCTCCTTCAACAACGACGAC
>DASPXY010001108.1:0-6318 GCA_035637055.1 Gemmataceae bacterium
AACGGTCGATGGCAAGGGTGTGCTGGTCCACCAGACACTCGACCGTCGCCAGGCGGCTGCCGTCGTTCCAGGAACCGGCGTGGGGACGGGCGCTGACGAGGGCGACGGCGCTTGCGGCGAGGACCACCGCCCACTCCGCCAGGGCGCTTTTGCGGTTGTGAGGATCGGCGGCCATGCACCCTCCTGGCGCAACGGGGATGGCGCCCTTCCGAGAGCGCCCGGATCGGCAGTGGGCATGCTATAGCACAGAACGCGGCCGCGGCAAAGACGAAGTGTCCTGTCAAGAAGACGTGTGATCGTGGACGATGCGCCAGCCCTGCGTCGTCTTGCGGAAAATGAGCGTGAACAGACCGCCGGGCATTTCCTTCGTCAGGACGAGTTGCCAGCGGCCGCGCACGAGGGCGTTGTCGGCGCCGAGCAACTCAATGTCGAGTTCGCTGAAGGTCAGTTTGCCCATCTCGCGGCCATCGGCCTGATAGCGCTTGCGATAGCGGTCGAGGGTGGCCTGCCAGCCGCGCGTCTTGTCCTTGCCCGAGAAGAAACTGAGATCGTCCGACTTCCAGTAGCCAGCCATGAAGCCTTCGAGGTCGCCCTTGTTCCACGCCTTGACCTGCGCATCGAGGACGGCCCGAATCGCCTGGCGGGCATCGTCGCCCTTGGCGGGCTGGCCAGCGTGAAGTGGCAGGGCGAGCAACGGGAGCGTCAGTACCGCGAAACGGGCCAGGAGCATGCGGTGTTCTCCATAATGCGGAGGCGAAAAGTGGTTTTTCCCCGCTTGCGGGTTAACGGTCCGGCAACTGCTAACCCGCAAGCGGGAAATCAGGGCATCACTTCTTCTTGCCGGGGTTCTTCGGATCCTCGGGCGGCCCGAAGTCGATCAGCTTCCAGGTCTCGTCCTCCGCTTCCTTTTCGTTGATGTTCTCCTCTCCGTGCGCCATGGCGACGGCGTGGTCCGTGTCGTCATACTCCTTCTCGACCTTGGCGGGAGGAGGAGGCGCGGTCGCAGGAAGGGGAGGCGGTTTGGCCGGGCCGGCGGCTGGCAGGGGCGGCGGTGTGGCGACGTGGCCTGCAGCGGGCAATTGAGCGTGATCGGAAAGCCCCTGATGGATGCGATTGCCGAGAACCTCAAGCGTGAAATACTGCGTGCCCGCCGGCACCTCGAACTCCAGGTACGCCGGCAGGCCACGATCGCTGTAATCGCGGATCACGCGGCCCTGCGGGTCCAGAATGCGGCCAGAGTCGGCGACGCGCGCGTTCTTGTCCACGACCTCGGCGAAGATCTCCTGCAGCACGCGCATCTCGCTGGCCAATTTGTGGTCCCACAGATCGACGGGGGTGCCGCTGTCGAGGTCGTCGAGTTCTTCCATCTGCCCCTCGTTGGCGTCGCTGCCAAGGCCGATCAGGACGAACTTGAGCGGCTTGCGGCGGCCGGCGTGGATGTCGCGGGCCAGGCGCGTGCTGTAGTCCTTGACCGCGTCGAGGTCATGCAGTTCGCCATCGGTGATGAAGACGTAGAACCCCCAGGGAGCGTCGCGGAAGCGCTCGACGAAGTAGCGCACCGCGGGCAACAGTTGCGTGCCGGTGCCGAAGTCGCGCGGCGGCCCGAAGGTGTGTTTCTCCGCGTCCTCGGCAGACAGATCGCCGACGACCTCGATCTGACTCCCGTTCTCGCCGGTGGACCAGTAAATGCAGGTGGTGCCGCCGTCGGCGTCGATCTTGCGGGCGAGGTAGGCGCAGAGTTGTTGCGCCACGGGAGTGATCTCATTGCGCGGCTGGGCCTTTTTGAAGATCGGCGAGAGGACGCCGCCGCCCATGTCCTTGCCGTAGAGTTTCGCCATCGAGCCGGAGCCATCGAGGGCGATGCCGGTCTGCGCCCCTTCCTTCTCGGGCTCCATGAGGATGGTGGCGACGACGCGAAGACGGCCGCCGGGTGTTGGGTAGACGTTGACCTCACCGAACGGATCGACGACTTTCTTGAGCTGAGACATGGATATTTCTCCCGAAGGGGCTTTTTTCTCCCCTCTCCCCTTGCGGGAGAGGGGAGACAGTTGGTTATACGGTCACATCCTGCTGGATGCGCTGGCCCTCAACCTCCAGCACGAAAAACGGCGAGCCGGCGGGCAACTCGAATTCGAGGAATGCCGGCACGCCGGTGTCGGAGTAGTTCTTGACGACGCGGCCCTGAGCGTCGAGCACACGGCCCTTGTCGCTGACGCGGGCGTTCTTGTCCACGACCTCGGCGAAGATCTCCTGCAACACGCGCATCTCGCTGGCCAACTTGTGGTCCCACAGATCGACCTCCGTGCCGGTATCGAGATCGTCTAACTCCTCCATCTGTCCTTCGTTGACATTCCCACCAATACCGATGAGGACGAACTTGAGCGGCTTGCGCCGGCCCGCGGCGACCGCGCGCGCCAGGGTGGTGCTGTATTGCTTGACCGCCGCCAGATCGTGCAACTCGCCATCGGTGATGAAGACATAGAAGCCCCAGGGGGCATCGGCGAAACGATCCACGAAATACTTGACCGCAGGCAGGAGTTGTGTGCCGGTGCCGAAGTCGCGCGGCGGGCCGAAGACGTGTTTCTCCGCCTCCTCGGCGCGCAGGTCGCCGATCTCCTGAATACGGCTCCCGCCGGGGCCGGTCGCCCAGTAAATGCAGGTGGTGCCGCCGTCGGCGTCGAGCTTGCGGGCCAGGTAGGCACAGAGGCGTTGCGCAACAGGGGTGATTTCGTTCACGGTCTGCTTCTTGCGACCAAACAGGGAGGCGAAGAAACCGCCTCCCTGATCGGCGCCGTAGAGCGCTTCCATCGAGCCGGAGCCGTCCAGGGCGATGCCGGTCTGCGTGCCCTCACGCCGCGGCTCCATGAGGATCGTAGCGGTCACGCGGACCTTGCCGCCGCCGGCTGGATAGACATTCACCTCACCGAAGGGATCGACGACTTTCTTGACTTGCGCCATGGGCCGTTCTCCAGGGGGCGTTTACTACGTTGTTCGCTGTCGGCGTCGAATTATTGCGAGCCGCCTCCGTGGGGCAAGTTTCCAACCTGCCGTTCTGGCTGGCAGGTTGGAAACCTGCCCCACGGCAACCACCTCCGGGACCGCCCTTTATTTCGGGCCGCCCGGAGGATTCACCAGCGCCTCTCCCTCGCGGATCAAGCGGGTGGCCATCCGATCCGCCAGGAGCCCCGCTGTGCGGATGCCGATCTTGCCGTCGCGCTCGTGCAGCCTGCGGATCAGGTCGGCGCAGGAGTCCACCGCGATCGCGTTCTCTTTCTGGGCCGCCTGACACTCGATGATGCCGTAAGCGGCGTGGTCCGCGAGGACGAAATCGGGATAGTTCGTCAGCACCTTCTGATAGCTGTCAATGGCCTTATCGTACTCCTTTTTGTGCTGGTGGAAGACGCCGTTCCAGTAATGGGCGTAGCGGGCCAGACGACTGGCGGGCCACTGCTTGACGAGGTCGAAACAGTCGCCGCAGAAGGCGTCCGTCGTGTAGTTGCTCCACGGGATGTGGTGCAGCCGTTCGACGGCATGCTGTTCCTTATCACCCTTCGCAGTACGTGCAATGACGATCTTCAAAGGTGTCGATTTCAGAATCGCACCCTTGTGCTCGACGATGGCCTGTACGATCCAGGTGCCCTCGGCGGGGAACTGGAACCACTCCAGCAGATCGTAGGTCCGCAGGGTGGCGGGGAGGTCCGCCCCTCTCGTCTCCAGCGGCAACGGTTTGGCGTTCGGCCGGACCTTGACCGCGGGAGTAACCTCGAAGCGCAGGGTCGTCTCGCCCAACTTGCCGGGGCCAGGCGGTAACACGACACCTGCCTGTGCCAACCGAGCCGTGAGCAGGATTGGCTCCTGCGTGAGGAAGTCCTTCTGGCTCGCGGTCAGGCTCAGCGGCACGGTGCCGGCCGGCCCGTCGGCGCTCGTTCCCATCTGGCCGGTGCAGAGCAGTGCCAGTGCGACTACCCAGATCCCTCGATGCAACCTCATGTTCATCCCCCCGACAAGAATTGTGAAATCCCACCCATTCCATTATTTTCGGACGAGCGCAACGACGACATTTCCCACGAAGGCAAGCAAGGCCGCGATAACGGCCAGAGGAGCCACTGTTTGCGGTCACGCTCTTCGAGAGATTTCTTGAGTTCATCAACCGTTTTTTCGAGGGCCGTGTACTTCGCCTCGAGTGCCGCCGTTCTCGACAGCACCTCCGCTGCCCTGGTGAGAGATTCGTCAATGCGCTTGATGTCCTCACGGACATGATCGACCCGCGCGTCAAGAGTCCTGGTGGTTCCTTCGACTGCGCGAAGGGCGATCTCGTGTTTCTCAAGGCGGTCGCTGAGCTGTTGCGTCGTCGGCCCTGCCACGCTCAGCCTCCTTACAATTGTTTGATGAGTTCGCTCAACTTCTTCAGCTGCTCATGAGAACGCACCTGGAGCAGATCCCCCCAAAGCGCGTGCAGACGCGCTTGCGCCTGATGCTGGTTTTTCAACTCCTCCAGACCAAACCGGGTACCCACCGCTCCTGTCCAGTCCGAGAGTGTCAAGGCAATGACCCGTCGGCCGTGCTCGTCAAGTTCCGAGACCCACTCGGCCTTGACCAGGCTTGCAGCAGAGCCCAGTTCGGCTTCCAGCAGCTGGGTCGCTTGCTCGACCGTGGCAAGGGTTTCAGGGTCATTCCGAATCGCATCCTGAATCACAACGTCTTTCATCACAGCCTCCAAACTCGCCGCCTGAACTCAGCGCGGTGCCTCGTTCGTAACCCTCGGCCTGTCATAGTGTCGGTCCGATGGCCCACGGCGCGAACTCCTCCTCGCCGACGCCGGCCAACTCGCTCTTGGTCTTCTTGCCGCTCGCGACCGCCAGGATCTCCTCGAAGAGTTGCCGTCCCACCTCCTCGACCGGCGTCCCCTCCAGGATCACGCCGGCGTTGAGGTCCATGTCGTCGATCATGTGGTTGTACATCGGCGTGTTGGTCGCCACCTTGATCGACGGCGCCGGCTTGCAGCCGAACACACTGCCGCGCCCGGTCGTGAACACCAGCACGTTCGCCCCGCCCGCGACGATGCCCGTCATGCTCACCGGGTCGTACCCGGGCGTGTCCATCACGACGAAGCCCTTCGCTCGCACCGGCTCGGCATACCCGACCACGTCTACCAGCGCGGTGCTGCCGCCCTTGGCGATGGCGCCCAGCGACTTCTCGAAGATGGTCGTCAGGCCGCCTTCCTTGTTGCCCGGCGACGGATTGTTGTTGATCTCCGCGCCGAAAATGCCCGTGTACCACTCCCACCACTTGATGCGCTCGACCAGCTTTTCGCCGACAGCGCGGCTCACTGCCCGGCGTGTCAAGAGATGTTCCGCCCCGTAAATCTCCGGAGTCTCGCCGATGATGCTCGTCCCGCCCTGGGCAATGAGCAGGTCGGAGGCGACGCCGACGGCCGGGTTCGCGGTCACGCCGCTGTTGCCGTCCGAGCCGCCGCAGTTGGTGCCGAGGATGATTTTGTCGGCCGAGAGTTGCGTCCGCCGCACGTCGTTCACCCGTGGCAGCATCTCGACGATGGCTCGCATGCCTGCCTCGACGGTCTTGCCGATGCCGCCGCACTCCTGCACGGTGATGACCAGCGGCGGCTTTTTCGAGCCGTTAAGCTGGATCAGGCCCTGATTCTCGATCAGGTGGATCGCCTGTCCGGTCTCGCAGCCGAGGCCGACGATGAGGTACGCGGCGACGTTGGGATGCTTGGCGAAGCCCGCGAGGGTGCGGTCGAGTTGGTTGTGGTCGGGGCCACCGTACTGCATGGCGCAGCCGGCCTTGTGCGTGATCGCGACGACGCCATCGACGTTCGGATACTGCCGCAGCAGGTCGGTGGCGCGAAAGCGCTCGGAGATGTACTTGCTCGTGCTGGCGGAGCAGTTGACGGTGCTGAGGATGGCGATGTAATTGCGCGTGCCGTAGCGGAGGTGCTCGGGGCGATCGACGCCGCGGTCGTAGCCCATGAAGAAGCGCTGCTCGGCGGGTCGGGGCGGCGGTGGCGGACAGTCGCGGCAGAAGGCGTAATCGCGCTCGAAGGCGTCGGCGGCGACGTTGTGGACATGGACGTGCTCGCCCGGCGCGATGTCCTTGCTGGCGAAGCCGATGATCTGGCCGTACTTGTAAACCGCTTCGCCCTTCTTGATGGGACGCAGGGCGACCTTGTGGCCGAGACCGACGCGGCCAGCCAGGGTGAGGCGACTGCCGTTGTGCTGCAGTTCCAGACCTGCCTCCAGGCGGCGAGCGGCGATGGCGACATTATCTTCGGGGCGCAGGTGGACGGCGACTTGGGAC
>DASPXY010001109.1:0-4983 GCA_035637055.1 Gemmataceae bacterium
TCTACGCCGGTGGAGATGATGTGCTGGCGTTCGTGCCGGTTCACACGTGCTTGAAGTGCGCCCGGACATTGCGAGACAGATTCCGCCAAGAGACGGAAATGACCCTCTCCGTCGGCGTCGCCATCGGCCACTTCATGGAGAACCTGGAAGACCTCCGCGACTACGGCCGGAAAGCGGAACAGGCCGCGAAGGCGATGCCGGGCAAGGATGCCCTGGCCATTCATCTGCACAAGCGCGGTGGCTCACCGGTCGAATTCCGGGGGAAGTGGGACGACAACCCCGTTCAGCGTATCTGCCACTTCGCCGACCTGATCAACGACAAGATCATTCCCGGCAAGTTGCCCTACGAGCTGCGGGCGATGACCAAGCTCTACGAACCTTGGCCGCGAGACCACCAGACCGAAGCGGCAATCTCGATGGACCTCATTCGTTTGGTCGCCAAGAAGCAGTCGCAGGGCGTCGAAACCGTGAAGGCGAAACTGTCCCCCTACCTCTCCGGTATGACCGCAGCAAAGCTGTTGGATTTCGCCGACGAGCTTCTGGTGGCCCGGCACATCGCCGACGCACTACGGCAAGCGGAGGTGGCGTCATGAGTGTGGTCACGCTGCAGATCACCGCTCGCGATCCCATTGTGGCCCGCGACGGACGGCCGTTCGGGGCTGGTCAAGGGAACCGGATGCGCGGCCTCGGTTGGCCGCTGCCGTCCGTCGTCGCCGGGTCGTTCCGCACCGTTCTTGTGAAGGCGAATCCGAGCCTCGACTTCGCTGACAAAATGCCTCAGCGGTTGATGAGGATCGAAGTGGCGGGCGTGTTCCCGACTTTCAAGAACGAGTTGTATCTGCCCTCGCCGAGCGATGCCGTCGCCGAGCCGAGCGAGGACGGCAAGGCAATCAAGCTGGTGCATCGCGTGACCCCACAGCCGAACGTCGGCGGTTGTGACTTTCCCGACGATCTGCCACTACAGCCCGTGGTGATTTCCGAGGATCAAGCCAAGAGGGACTTCAAGCCAAGGCCGGTTCCGGCATGGTGGCCGGTCGGCAAACTGACCGAGTGGCTACTCCGCAAGCCCGTGACCTTCGACGCCACTTTCCTCAACGCGGCGATCCAAGAAACTCGCGATCACGTCTGCCTCGACGCGGACACCGGAACAGCCGCCGAAGGGGAACTCTTTACCACGGCAGGGTTGAATGTGACGCATCTGCCGCGCTACGGTGTTGAGGAATCGAAGCCCGTTCAGGAGCGATTCGCCGAGGTCAGCCTCACCGGGCGGGTGACGATCACAGAGCACGACTTCGACCATCTCAACGCCCTCAGCACCTGGCACCCGCTCGGCGGCGAACGGCGGCTCGTCCACTGGAAAGCGGGTGATCCGGTCAACGGGTGGACGTGCCCGGATGCCGTGAAGTCGGAACTGGCATCCGCGACACGGATTCGCATGGTGTTGGCCACGCCGGCGATCTTTGAACATGGCTGGCGACCGGGCTGGCTCGACGCAAGCACTCTTACCGGAGAGCCGTTCGGGGATGGGCCAACGCTCAAGCTGGTCGGTGTCAGCAACAGCCGCTGGAAAGCCGTGTCTGGGTGGTCGCTCGCGAAGATCAACAGCAGGGGCGAACTCGATCCGAACGGAAAGCCCGGCCCGAAGGCGATCCGTCGCATGGTCCCGGCCGGCGGTGTCTACTTCTTCGAGGTCACGCGGGGTGAAGCGGCCGCCCTCGCGGATCACTGGCTGAAATCAGTCAGCGATGGCGACCAGGAACGTCGGGATGGCTTCGGGCTTGCCGTCTGGGGCACCTGGTAACCGCGCGATTAACCGAGAGACGACATCATGCCCACCACACGAATCTACTGGCTCCATGCTCTCAGTCCGACGCACGCTGGGATCGGTCGTGGCGTCGGCTACATCGACTTGCCGATCGACCGCGACGGCGTCACCGGCTGGCCGATCATCCGCGGCTCTGCGTTCAAGGGCGTCTGGCGCGACTGGGCCGTGCAACGAAAGCTGGCGAACATCGACGCCGCGTTCGGCAGGGCTTCCGACACGGAAATGCAGAACGCAAATTCGGGGGCGCTGATCCCGACCGATGCGAAGCTCGTGTGCCTGCCGGTCCGGAGCTTCCGCGGCACATTCGCGTGGTGTACGTCGCCACTCTGCTTGCAGATGCTGCGGCGGACGCTCGAACTAGCGGGTGTGCCAGGGCTGCCGGCCGCCCCGTCGGGGCTGACCGAGGGCAAGGCTCATCATGCCGCGGAGACCTCGCTGGTCGAAGGCAACCAGCTTTTCCTCGAAGACCTGGACTTCACCGCTCAGAAGTGTGACACAGCCAACGCCTGGGCCAGCAAGATCGCACAGTGGGTGTTTCCCGGCGATCCCGCGTGGCAGGAGCAATTCAGAAGGCGGTTCGTGGTTCTTCCCGACTCCGCCTTCGACTTCCTCTGCGAGACCGGCACCGAAGTGCAAACGCGCGTGAAGATCGACGACGTGTACAAGGTTGTCGAAAAGGGGAAACTCTGGACCGAGGAATCGCTCCCGGCCGAGACGATCCTGGCCGGCATCGTGCAATGTGATCGGGTGTTTGGTCGCAACGGCGAAGACATCACACCGACCGGGCTGCTCGATCGGTTCGCTCCGGTCACCCAGGATGGCAAGGACTCGCTCACCCTGCAAATCGGCGGTAAGGCGACCGTGGGCCGGGGCCAGATGCGCTGCGTGTTCACCCCGGTGAGCGGAGGTGGCCAATGAGCATCCACACACGGAGCCAGAAGTTGGCGCAGGCCGCCTACAAGCAGATCGCGTTGCACACCGACAATGGCCAGAGGAAACCGAACAAGGAATACGTCAGCTTTGCCAAGAGGTTCCCGGCCCTGATCCATACCTGCGGATTGGCCCAGGCCGTGGCGTTCGCGTTGGCAAAGAAGGAGAACGATTACCTCAATGACTTGGCCGCGGTGCTGAAAGCCAGCGGACATGCTGCCATATCGGATGCTGCCGCACTCGATCAACAAGGCAGAACGCAACAACTCAGCGGCTATCTCCGACTCAGCCGCGATGCGATCAACGCGGCCAGTTGGCTAAAGCGGTACGTTGAAGCCGCCGGGGAGGACGACTGATGCGTGACTTCATTCGTACTCTCGCTGGTCCGAAAGTGAAGCAAGATAACAAAGACCTTCGTCCGCAGGATCGGCGCGGCCAACATCGCGACAAGGGAGGCGGCCACCACGCCGGGTTGCTGCTGCAACGCTACCTCTGCGAGGCCGCGACGGGCGAGGGCGGCAACCCAGAGGAGAAGCGAGCTATCCTGCGCGCTGCGATCAATGCGGCCAGAACCGACGGAGTTCGAGCATTGTACCGCATGGCGTTCGAGCGCTGGTCCGCAGCGCTGCCCACTGATCCCGCGCCGGTCACTCTTCAGACCGTCGGTCGGCTCATCGTCGGCCTCGGCTCGGAAAACGTCCTCGAAACCGGCATCCGCCTCCACCACACCTACGGGATCCCGATCATCCCCGGCTCGGCCCTCAAAGGGCTGGCCGCCCACTACTGTGACCAAGTCTGGGGGGTGATCGACAAGCGATTCAAGAAGCCTACGAAACCTGAAGACGAGGCGTACAGACAATTCCTTGCAGGGAAGGGACCGAAACCCGAGGGCAGTTTCCATCGGCTTCTTTTCGGCACGACTGACGACAATGGCTGCATCACCTTCCACGATTCCTGGCTGACGTGGGATTCGCCTGAGCCGTTGCTTCTCGACGTGATGACACCACACCACCCGAAGTGGAACGATGTCAACAATCCAGTCGCACCGACCGACTTCGACAGCCCCACTCCTGTACCTTTCCTCTCGGTTTCGGGGCGATTCCGCGTGGCAGTGTCGTGGCACGGGCCATCCAGCGATCAGGCCAAGAACTGGACGGAACTGGCTCGGTCACTCCTTTGCGACGCCCTCACGGATTGGGGCGTCGGCGGTAAGACAACTAGCGGGTATGGACGGTTGATTCAGGTGAAACCCAGCCAGACACCGGCCCGGCCAACCGCGCGAGTGGAACGCCCCGCCCCGGCAGGGCGCCCCGCCGCCCCGTCCGGCAAGCGCGACCACGGAACGCCGGCCACGGTAACAATTATTGCGGCCCGACCTGGCGGCTTCGACGTGCAGGAAGCGGGGCGACCGCCTGGCGTCCTGAATCAGGGCAAAGCTCCCGCCACCCTGCCGGAAATCGGCGCAAGCGTTGAGGTCTACGTGTTCAACGATGACCCTCGCAAACCCCAATACCGCTGGGACCGGCCGCCACAACAACCGCAGCGAGGGCGTGGCGGTCCCCCCAGGAGACGATAGCCATGACTGTCTATCTTTGCAACGTCGGCACCAGTTCGTCCCAGGCGATCATCAAGGACCGGACATTCCTGGCCCGCTACCTCCCACACCTGACCCAGCCGCCTTCCCGATTGGATGCGGAACTGGTCAGGCGACTCGGCGGTGTCGATCAGGCTGTGCGAGCGATGACGCCCTACTTCCTGGCATTCGATCACCGGCGCGAGGACAATCTCCGTAGCCGATTGTCTGCCGAGGTCCATTCACTGGTTCGCAGTGGCGTCACGCCGCAGGATCGCGTCGTGCTCTTCTACTCCGACACTGCCGACGGCGAGGTCAGCGCACGGCTTGTGGAGACGTACCTCCGGGAGCGGCTCGGGCTGGATGAGGACTTGGTCTGCCGCCGTCAAGTGCTGGGTCTCCAGGTAGATGACGCGACCCGTTTTCGGCGCGAGGGAGTGCCGAACTACTTTCGACTGGTCCTGGCAGAAGGGGAACGCTGCGGTTGGGCAAATGTCACTCTCAACCCCACGGGGGGCTACAAGGCTCTTGTTTCTTATGCCACTTTGCTGGGCATGAGGTTCGCCGTGCCGGTCTGCTACATCTTCGACAATGGCCAAGAACTCCTTCACCTGCCGCCGCTGCCCGTCGAGATTGACCATGCGCGCCTGCTGCC
>DASPXY010001110.1:0-2473 GCA_035637055.1 Gemmataceae bacterium
CCATTTCCAGGCACAACTCTCCGACGAAAGCATCGTCGTCGGCAACTACTACATCCTGGCAATGGGCGGGTTCGGCACGTTCCTCAAGTTCCCGGCCCGGCCGCCCGCCTACACCCCCGCGTTTGCGCCGGCGGCGTATCAGCAAACGGGATTCGGCATGTATATGGGGCGCCGCGTCGTTTCGCCCCCCTTCAAGCCCTACGGCATGGAGGTGCTGACGCACTTCATCCAGTCCCACGACGATTCGTCATCGCTGGCCGACCCGAAGGACCCGAAGTCGCTCCACGTTGGCCGACTCACGCACCCGTGCGGGGCGCCGGACAATCACCTCCTGGCGGTCTGGACCGGGGCGAGATCGCCGTCGGGCGGTACGTCACGTCCGGTTGGTTATCCCAATGAGCCGCCGATGGACGCGGGCATCTACCTTATCAAGGAGGGCCGGCCGATCTGGGAACCCGGCGCCATGCTGCTGGTCAAGAACGATCCCAATTACAACGAGCAATGGCCGCGCCCGCTCGTGCCCTATGAACGCATTTACGGCGTCAAGGAACCGAAGCAGTTGCCGAGCCTGCGCAACGACGGCACCCTGTCAAAGCACCTGCCCCCGGGAACACCGTTCGGCTTGATCGGCACTTCGAGTCTGTACAAACGCGAGAGTTACCCGAATGGTGTGGTCCCGGCCGGCAGCGTCACCGCGACCGGCGGCCCCTACGCGGTCTTCCCGACGGGCGCGTCCGTCACCAACTGGGCGCTGCAGGGCGCCGACAACGGCCTCTACGGCAACGGCGATATTCACGCCATCCGCATCATTGCGATGGAAGCGCCGTCCGCCGGCACCTCCGGCAAGTTCGTCAATCCTGCCGGCGAACGCTTCCGCATCCTCGGCGAGTTCCCGGTGCGCCATTTCGACAGGGACGGCAAGCAGCCGCTTGATCCCGATGGCAACCCCGACACCAGCTTCTTCGCCAAGATTCCCGCCGACGTCGCCTGGACCTTCCAGACGCTCGACAAGCACGGCCTGGTGCTGAACATGGCCCAGACCTGGCACCAACTCCGACCCGGTGAGGTCCGCAACGATTGCGGCGGCTGCCATTCGCACAGTCAGAAGCCGACCGATTTCAAACTCACCGCGGCGGCCCGGCCCGACTATGCCCCCTTTGACCTGACGGGCAAGACGCCACTGCTCACGGCCAAGAAGAACGACCAATCGGGCAAAAAATGGGACACCGAGGATGCAACGGGATTGCGCTACGTCAAAGGCGTCGTCCATGTCGAATATCATCGCGACATCAAGCCCATCCTGGAACGGAGTTGCGTCGCCTGCCATGCCGGCGCGGCCGAGAAACCCGCCGGCGGCCTGGTGCTTGACGACCACAAGAACCGCGACGGACGCCCCGCCAGCTACACCGCCTTGCTCCGTGCCAAGGACCGAAATACCGAGCCATACATCTGGCCGTTCCGCGCCCGCAACAGCCTCTTGACCTGGAAACTGTTCGGCCGTCGCGTGGACGGCTTTCCCGAAAAGGAGCCGGAGGGCGACAAGTCGTATTCCGCGTACAAGGCGCGCGGCGGCGTGCCGTGGACCGGCTTCACTGGGAGCGTCATGCCGCCGCCGGAAGCGGTGAAGGCGGGCAAGGTCGCGCCGCTGACGGACGAGGATCGCCGCACGATCTTCCGCTGGATCGACCTGGGCTGCCCGCTCGATCTCGATTTCGATCCGAGCCAGCCGACGCGCCGCGGCAACGGCTGGATGCTCGACGATCAGCGCCCGACTCTGACGTTGACCCACCCGCAGCCCGGGAAGAACGCGGAGCTGTCGCGCATCCTGATCGGGATGGACGATTACGACAGCGGGCTGGATCTGTCCACGTTACTCGTTTCGGCGGACTTCCCCGTGAACGGGATCGAACCCGGGAAAGACCTCGCGAGCCTGTTCCAGGAGAAAACCTCGGGCGTGAGGGAACTCGTGCTCACGAAGCCGTTGACGGATCTGCCGCGGGGGAGGCTCACGGTCTCGATCAAGGATCGGCAAGGAAACGTGTCGCGAATCGAACGCGTCTTTTCCGTGAAGCCGTAGTCGCAACCCGCAGGTTGCAGGCGAGCCTTCCCGAGACGCACGGCGACCTCGCCCGGCATCGACCCCCGAATGTCGGTCGGGAACTCCTCCGGCCGCTGAAAGAGAGATTCGGTTGCTGGCACGAGACGAGAGCGGGCACCCCAGTTGACAAGTCGCGAACGATCCGCCAAGACATCGGCCCATGAGGCGCTTGACCTCGCTTCCGGGTTCTGATGGAAGTGTTCCTTCTCTCGGGTTGGATCCGACGAATCGTCTCGGACGGTGGTACTCACGAGGCGAGTGAGCAGTTACGAGTGGTTCTCTCGGTGTCGTCCCCAATAGTAGTCGAGTAAATCACTCTCGCGGCGCGCTTCCGTGAACGTGCGATCGGCTTCCTTGGGCCTGCCACGCTTGTGT
>DASPXY010001111.1:0-5111 GCA_035637055.1 Gemmataceae bacterium
CGATCAGTGGTATCCGTGGCTGACCTACGACAACCACTTCGTCAAGGCTCCGAAAACCCCGGAGGAGGGCTACCACAACGTGCCCGACCTGGTGGACAAGGCCAAGGAGTTCATCGCCGACTTAAAACAGGTAGCCCCGGACCGGCCGTTCTTCATGTACTTTTGCCCCGGCACCGGCCATGCGCCGCATCACGTTCCCCAGGACTGGATCGCCAGGTACAAGGGGAAGTTCGACGCCGGCTGGGACGACTACCGCGAGAAGGCCCTCGCCAACCAGATCAAGATGGGCATCTGCCCCAAGGGCACCAAGCTGTCGCCGCACGACCCGGAGGTTCCTTTCTGGGCCAAGCTCACCAAGGAGCAGAAGGAAGTGTATGCCCACCAGATGGAAGTGTGGGCGGCCTACCTGTCGTTCGTCGATCACTACATCGGCGAACTCGTTGCCTTCCTGGACGAGATGGGCCAGCTGGAGAACACTCTGATTATCACGGTCTCCGATAATGGCGCCAGCCCCGAAGGCGGCCCGAACGGCTCCTTCAACGAGAACCTGTTTTTCAACAACGCGCCGCAACCGCTGTCCCTGAGTCTCAAGCACCTCAAACAGTGGGGGAGTCCGAGCACCTATCCGCATTACTCCTGGGGCTGGGCCTTTGCCACCAACACGCCGTTCCGCCGCTGGAAACGCGAAGTGGCCCGCGGGGGCATCTCCGACCTGTGCATCGTCCACTGGCCCAAGGGCATCAAGGCCAAGGATGCCATCCGCGAGCAGTTCACCCACGCCATCGACCTGGTGCCGACGGTGCTGGACGTTTTGAAGTTGAAGATGCCGACCTCGATCAACGGCGTGGCCCAGACGCAACTGGAGGGAGTCAGCTTTGCCAAAACCTTCGACAACGCCAAGGCCAAGGTGCCCAGGGAAGCGCAGTACTTCGAGATGTTGGGCACGCGGTCGATCTACCTGGACGGCTGGCGGGCCTATGCGCCCTGGCAGCAGTTTGGCACTCAGATCACTCCCAAGGACGTGGATGAGGCCAAGTGGATGCTGTTCAACATCAACGAGGACTTCTCCGAATCGACGGACATTGCGGCCAAGCACCCCGACAAGCTGGTGGAGATGAAACAACTGTGGTTCATGCAGGCGCAGAAGTACAAGGTTCTGCCCCTGGACGCCACTGGTGTTCAACGCCTCGCGTACCCCCGGCCGCAGATCTCCGCGCCCCGCGACAAGTACGTCTATTACCAGGGAACGGGGGAGATCGAATCCGCCACCGCGGTGGACGTCCGCAACCGCTCCCACAGCATCACTGCCGACGTGGTGATCCCGAAGGAAGGAGCGCAGGGCGTCTTGCTGGCCTCGGGTGGCAGTTTCGGCGGCTACTCCTTCTTCGTGAACAAGGACCAGAAACTGCAATACTCCCACAACTACCTGGGGATCGAGGAGTACAAGGTCGTGTCCGCCGGGAAGATCCCCACGGGCAAGGTGGCGCTCCGCATGGAGTTCAAGCGGACCGGACCGCCGGACTTCAAGATCGGCAAGGGCGCTCCGGGGACCGCGACACTGTTCATCAACGGCAAGCAGGTGGGTCAGGGGAAGATTCCGGTCACCGTGCCGCTCGCTTACGGGCTCTCCGGCGACGGGTTGTCCTGCGGCAAGGACACCTGCTCGGCCGTCAGCGCCGACTACATGGGAAGCGAGTACCCCTTCACCGCAGTGATTCGGCGCGTCACGGTGGACGTGGCGCCGGATCAGCACCCGACGGCGGCGGTGCCGCAGCGCAATGATTGAGTCGCGCCCCCGGTAACGCTCAGGACCAGTTGCAGCATCCCGTCGAGGGAATTAGCTCGACGGGATGCTGCTCTCGTCGCAAGGATTTCTCTCTCCCCATGTGTACCAGGTGGCTGCTGATCGTGACGGCCTTGGTGGAGGTGGGCACGGGGCTTGCCCTGCTCGCCGTCCCTTCGTTCACGGTGGCAATCTTGCTCTGCGAAGGCCCGCTTTCCCCGCAGACGCTGGTCGTTGGCAGAGTCACAGGCGCCGCGTTGCTCTCGATTGGTGTCACCTGCTGGTTGTCGCGACAGGCCGAGCGCGGTGGCGCTCTGGGGTTGCTCGCTGGCCTGTTGATCTACAACCTTGCCGTTCCGCTGCTGCTCATTCATGCCGCGCTCGCCTGGACGATGTCTGGGATCGGCCTTTGGCCGGCGAGCGTACTGCACCTGGCACTGGCAAGTTGGTGTATCGTTTCCCTGCACCGGAGATAGCCATGAAGCATTCTTCCACGAAAGTCCGAAAGGGCAAGTCCACGAAAGTCGCCCAACCAAAACCCGTCACCCCGAAGAGGGAGGGCAATGTCTCCTTTCTGCCGCGCTGGGCCCTGAGTGTCCTGTGTCTGCTCCTGGTCGGTGGCGGCACCTGGGCCACCTTCGAGTTCGTTGTCTGGAACAAGCTCCCCAGTCAATTGCTCGGCAAGTGGGTGATCGAGGGCGGCGAGCAGGACGGCGCGACCCTGGACTTCTTCCGCAACGGCACCATGATCGGCCGGATGAACGTCCGGGGCAGCCTGGCCATCGTCAACGGCCGGGCTGCCGTCGAGGGCAATAAGCTCTTCATCACGACGCAAAATCCCCAGACCAGGCAAGAAGAAACGCAGGCACAGACCATCAAGGTTCTGACGTCCGAGGAACTGATCGTGGAGGATGGAAAGGGGAAGACGTTCAGGCTGAGCCGGGCCAGCACTTTTTAGAACGAAGGAAAGACCAGGTCGCAATAGCTCGAAGCGTTGCAGTCTGTCAAAGGCTCCTCAGGAAGTACAGCAAGTCGCAGACTTCTTCCTTCGACAGCTTGCCGGCGAGTTGATGCCGGTAGCGCGTGAAGACCTCGTCGAGGGTGAGCGCCCGGTTGTCGTGGAAGTACGGGCCGGCCTGGCTGACGCCGCGCAGCGAGGGCGGATTGAAGTGCGTCCCGCCCAACTCATCGCGCAGGCCGACGTCGTACGCCTTCGGGGTCGTGTAGGTGGGCGGCGTGTGGCACGTGGCGCACTTCTCGCGCGCGAACACCTTGCGGCCGCGCTTCAGCGCTGCCTCATCGACCGTCTCGCGCGCCTTCAAGAGGGACGGCGGCGGCGATAGTGTCCGCAGGAACGCCGTCAAGTCGCGGATCTTCTCCGCCGACGGGGTGGGGCCCTGCATGGTGCTCTTGAGGGAGGCGCGAACCTGAGTTTCCAGGTCCGGCATGAGGCCGTTCCAGGCCCACGGTCCCGTGTCCTTCGCCCCCAGCAAACTCAGCACGCGCTTGGGTGTGCCGAATGAGCCGTCGCTGAAGTTGTCGTTGAGGCGGCCGTTGGTGTGCCCGTCCGGGTGGCAACTGTGGCAACTGAACCACGATTCAAAGGACAAACGAGCGTCGTAAAAGAGCATTTCGCCGCGCTCTTCCGGCCGCAATTCGACCCGTTGCCCCAGGCGGACTTCGTTGACCACCTTGGGGCCTTGCAAATCGACGACGGAAATCGAATCGCCGAGAGTGTTCGCCACGTACACCCGGCGCCGGGGTTCGTCCACAACGAACGTGGTCGGCCGCGCCCCGACCGCGAGGCGTGTCCAGATCACCTCGCCGGGACGGCCGACGGCCAGTTCGTTCACGCCGGCGAGCGCGACGAGCAATTGCCCATCCGGACTTTCGGCCACCTCCGCGGGGTCGCCGGCGCCCCGCTCCACGTCGCCGAGGGCGTAGAGATTTTCGTCGCGCACGATGTCGGCGCGCGGATCGAGCACGGCGGCCAGCGAGAGCTTGCGAACATTGTTGGTGATCAGGTTGCTGGTGGTGATGTCGCCCCGAGTGGTGCGCCCCTGACCGTGTAGCACCTGATGCGTTAGCAAGAGCGTCTTGCGCTGCCGGTCCAGCGCCAGGCCGCGCATGTTGTGAACGGCCAGGCTGCGCACCGAGTCGATCTCTTTTCGGCGAATATCGACCACGGCCAGATGACCGCCGAACGCATCGGCGACGATCACCTTGGAACTGTCCGGCACAAGCAGTAGCCGGCGGGGGGCGAACGGCAGGTCAACGATGGCGGGCGCCGGCTCCGGTTTGGCGGCCAGGTCGAGGATCATGAGCCGGCGCGGCCAGAGACAGGCCACGGCGGCGAGGCTGCCGTCGGCACTGACGCTCACGCCGACCGGACTGAGGCCGACCTTCACCCGCCGCAGTTCGCGCAGCACTCCTTGCTGATGCGACAGCATCACCACTTCGCCGGCCTCCTCGTCCGTCACCAGCAGGAGGCCACCGCTCGGGGTAGCGGCCAGGTCGGAGAGCCTGCGGCCGAAGCGGGTTTCCGCGACCACCCGCAGCCGTTGCGTGTCGAGGACGGTGACGGTGCCGCTGTCACGGTTGGCGACCAGCAACCGCTTGCCGCCATCGCTCAGCGTCAAGGCAATGGGACGGCGCAGACGGGCGTCGGCGGGCTTCTCCTGTGGCGAAACAGTCGCCTGCCCGGGCCACATCCCGGCGAGAACCAGGACGCTTGTCCCGAGCAGAAGGAGTCGAATCATCGTCGCCATGGTCACTTTCTCCCGGCCGTGTGCTGCTTACCAGCGGAGGCGCCGCAAAAATCACTTACCGGGTCCATCACATCGGTTATTTGCTGACGTCAATTGCCTTGCAGGGTGGTGCCTTCGTTATTATTCCTTCCCACCGGCAGCACGCCGGCGCAGGGCCTCCACCTCGGACCAGAGTTGACGCCAGGTGTCGCGTTCGGCTGCGGGCAAGCGGGCCAGGGCATCCGGAGCGCGAACGCTGGCAAGGTCGGCGTCGGTCTGCCAGTGCGCGAGACGATGGCGCACAAGTTCCTGCACTTTGGGGTCGTGGTGCTCGGCCAATTCGCTGTACCGTAGCAAGTCGGCGCGGAGCCACTGCAGCGACTGACGCCGCAGTACCACCGTGACCTTGTCGGGCAAGTTCTTCGCCTCCGCCGCCTGTCCCGCGGCGGCGAGGGCTGCGCTGCAGGCGGCATTATAGCGGTGTTGCTTGGTGAGGTCGTCGGCGAGTTTCGATTCGGCGGCGAAGGCATCGGCGGCGAGAGGCGTCGCGGCGGCGTACAGGCGCCTCTCCCGATGCTGGC
>DASPXY010001112.1:0-3614 GCA_035637055.1 Gemmataceae bacterium
AGGGCGACGTCCTGCTGCGGCTGGACACCGAGCGACTCGACCACGAGATCGCCCGCCGCAAGCGCACTATCCGGACCTCGGAAGAGGAGTTCACCCGCGGCGAGCATCTCAAGGAGCTGACGGCGAGCCAGCACGAGGCGGCGAAGGCACGGGCCGAGGCGGAGCTGGCCCAGGCTCGCGCCGAGGCCAGCCAGGGGAAGGAACGGCAGTCCTCCGACGTCCGCGCTGCCCGTGAGGAACTGGCCGCGGTCAAGGACGACGAGGAGCGGCTGCAGCGAGTATCTCGCGACGCGGTCACCCAGGGCGAGCTGGTCAAGGCCCGGGCACGGCGTCGCGAGGCGGAGGAGAAGCTGACCAAGGCGGCGCTGCCGGTTGACGAGAGCAAGGTCGAGGTGTTGCGGCGAGCGCTCACCGTCGTGACGCGCGACTACGAGCTGAAGTCCGCCGAGCTGGATCGCAACCAGCGGACCAAGCAGGGCGAGATCGACGCGGCCCGCATCGAGCTGGCCGGCCTGGAGCTGGAACAGCGGCAGTCGGTCGTCCGCGCCCCGATGGACGGTATCGTCATCACGGGCGACATCAAGGTCGGCGACCTGTTGGAGCCGGGCAAGGCAGTCGCCGAGATCGCCGAGCAGAAGGGGTTCCTGTTCGAGGCGGCGGTGCCCAGCGAGGAGGTCGGCCACCTGCGTATCGGCATGACGGCCCGCCTGCGCCTGGATGCCTACGACTATCAGAAGTACGGCACGCTCGAGGGCACGGTGACGTACATCTCGCCGGACTCCGGCGTGCCGGAGGGACCGGGTACCCGCGCAGCGGGTGCGGCGTTCTACCTGGTGCGGATCGAGCTGGACGGCGACGAGGTGGGTCACGGCGAGTTCCGCGGCAAGGTCAAACTGGGCATGGCCGGCCAGATCGAGATCATCACCGAGCAGGAGAGCCTGCTGTTCATCCTCGTCAAGAAACTTCGCAAGACCATCAGCCTGGGCTGAACCCAGCGAACCGCTGGAGAGCAGCGAGCGCAACTACAGCATGGGCCGAAGTTTGCGACGTGTCGCGGTTGGTTCGGGCGCCCGACTGGAGACCAGCCCGCGGAAAATTCCCCGCGCCGCCAGGCAAACCGTGTCTTGAAGAGTAGACACGGGCCGGTGCCCCGCGGCCCTGAGAGGCCTGTCCGTGGGACGCTCCCCAGCAGGCGACCGGAGGGGCGAGCAACAAAGGGAAAAGACCATGATGCAGAGCAACAAGACCACGACCCAGAAGGACACGTTCACCATGCAGGCCGCGTCCGCGGCCGAGTTGGAAAGCATCGGGGGCGGTAGCTTCTGGGACGTCGTCGTCGGCGTGGCGGCCGCGACGTACGCCATCTCCAGTGGGATCGCCCCGGTGGGCGTGCTCCTCGCCGTCACGTCCAAGCCCGCCTACTGAGAGTCTATCCGAAAAGGTCGTCGGTTCGTAAGTATCTTGTTCATCGATTGTTTCGTTCAGACTTCCACCCAAGCCGAGGTCAGCGATGAACAAGGGCTACCCGACCGACATGACCGACGAGCAGTGGGCCGTGATCGAGCCGTTGCTTCCGCCCGCCAAACGCGGCGGACGACCGCGCCGCGTCACCCTTCGCCTCGTGCTCAACACCATCTTTTACCTCAACAAGGCCGGCTGCCAGTGGGCCCTGCTGCCCAGCGATCTGGCCAAGCGGTCCACCGCCAACGGCTACTTCAGCGCCTGGAAGGTTGACGGCACCTGGCCAGCGCTCCTGGACGCCCGGCGGCGGCCGGTGCGCGTGGCGGCCGGCCATGAGCCCGAACCCCAGAAAGCCGCGATCGATTCGCAGACGGTCAAAGGCAGTGAAGCCGGCGGGGCCCGCGGCTACGGCGGCGGCAAGAAGGTCAACGGCCGGAAGCGGCATTTGGTCGTGGATTCCCTGGGTTTGCTGCTGGTGGTCCTGGTCACCGCGGCGAACGCCGACGACGGCACCACCGCCCCCGAAGTCCTCAAGCAGCTGACGGCGGAGCACCAACCGCGTTTGGACGAAATCCGTGGCGACAAGAAGTACAACAACCGGAAGTTAGCGCGTTACGTCCAGGACGCGCAGGTGCGTTACCAGATCACGGTGGTGGAGCGGCCGGCGGGCGTCACCGGTTTGGTTCAACTGCCGTACCGCTGGGTGATCGAGCGGACCAACGCCTGGGTAGGGAAGTACCGCCGCAACAGCAAGGATTACGAACGCACGACCGCCTCCGCGGAGGCGATGGTTCCAGTGTCGCTGATCCAGCTCATGCTGAAACGCTTGCGACCGGACGCATCCGCCCAACGAGCCGAGTTTCGCTACCCACGCAAACCCATGAAAAAAGCGGCTTAACTTTCCGGACAGACTCTTACACCAGTACCCAGCGGGGTGAGCGGTCAGCGGGAACTCGGGATAGGGCTTGCCCGGCTTGGTGGGCTTGCCAGCGTCAGAGGGCTTGGTAGAATTCTTGTTGGACATGGTGACGCTCCTTGGAATCAGGTCACTGTGTTTGGCCGATCCGGTAACGACGGATCGGCCACTTGATTCATTCTCGGGGTTGTAGAGGCGGGAATCAAGAATCGCTGTAAGTTGTTGTGCTGAAATGACTTAATGGGGAATGGTGTAACGGTAGCACGACTGACTCTGGATCAGTTAGTCTAGGTTCAAATCCTAGTTCCCCAGTTACAGAAGGGCCGGTGTCGTAACGCCTTACGACGCCGGCCCTTGTCGTTGTCAGTGCCGGCGCCGGTGTGGGTTGCAAGATGGGTGTTCAGACTCGACTTTGACAGTTAACCCCCATTAACTCTTCGCAAACCCTCGTTTTTCAAGGCTCGCACCTCCAAGCGACGAAAAACCTGGTGCCACGTTTATCCTCGCATTCCGCCGTTCTCTCTGGTTTTTCCGTTGCTGCTCGGGTTTCGCATGGTAGGATCATGGTGTCTCCCTTTTTCCCGAGGGTGCCATGTTCTTCCGCGTTAAACCCTCCGGCCCCCGCCGCTACCTCCAGCTCGTCGAGAACTTCTGGGACGGCGGCCGCACCAAACAACGGGTCCTCTGCACCCTCGGTCGCCTGGACCAACTCCAAGACTCCGGACAACTGGACGCCCTTCTCGCTTCCGGCGCACGCCTCGCCCAAACGCTGCTCCTGCTCACCGCCCACCACAACGGCCAGGTTCCCGTCGTCACCACGCGCCGCCTCGGTCCCCCGCTGGTCTTCGAGCGCCTCTGGAGCGAGACCGGCTGCCGCGACGTGCTCCGCGAACTGCTGGCCGACCGCCACTTCGAGTTTGCCGTCGAACGGGCTGTCTTCCTCACGGTCTTGCACCGTCTCTGCGCTACCGGCAGTGATCGCGCTGCCGACCGCTGGAAACGCGACTACGCCCTCGACGGGGCCGAGGACCTCCAGCTGCACCACCTCTACCGGGCCATGGCCTGGCTTGGCGAAGCATTGCCCCCCACGCAGCAGCAGGGCTCCACCAAGCTCGTGCCACGCTGCACCAAGGACCAGATCGAAGAGCAGTTGTTCGCACGCCACCGCGATCTGTTCACCGATCTGGAGGTGGTCTTCTTCGATACCACCGCGCTGTACTTCGAGGGCGACGGCGGC
>DASPXY010001113.1:0-3920 GCA_035637055.1 Gemmataceae bacterium
TCAACCTGGACGACAAGTTGTTGTTGTTGCTCTGGCGGGCCAACACGGTGTTGCGCAACGGGCCGCACGATGTTCGGTCGATCAAGGTCTGGGCAGAAGGGGTGTCGGCCCCGAGCCGGAGTCCCGAGCCATGAGCCTCTCGCCGCGACAGTTCTATATCGACCTTTACCGCGAGCACCTCGAAGAGGCCTCGTTCCTCTACGACCAGCGCCGGACGCTCTTCGAGAACCCTGAGATTCCCTGGCCGCGCCTCGGCGAGTTTGAGGATCGCTTTGAGGCACATATCGATGCCCTGGTGGTTGGGGGCGACCTGGCCCTGGAGGTGTGCCAGCAACGGGCGGTCGAGGGCGACGCCGGCGAACTGCATGCGGCCGTGCGCGTTTTCTGCCGGCAAAACCGCAAGGATCTATTCCTCCGAGTCGTGGAAGGGCTGGATTTCGAGGATGCCGACAAATGCCGCGCCGTCGCGGACGCCCTCTGTCATGAGTTGCCCGGAGAGTGGCAAAACGATTGGGTCGGCATGCTCGCCAAGGGGGATCCGCGGATCCTGCCGACGGTGGCCTGCGTCGTCGGCTATCGGCGGCTGAAGCGAGTGGACCTGTTGCCGGCGCTCTCGAAAGCTCCCCCCGGTGGTGTGACCACGATCCTCTGGGCGCTGGGGCGCCTTGGGGATCCGGGTGCCTGCTCGTCTTTGCAACGCTGGCTGAAGCACGAGGATGAAGCTGCCCGGCAGGCTGCCGTACTCGCTCTGTTACGGCTCCACGAGACGCAAACCGTCCAGGAGTGCTTGCCGCGCGTCTACGAGGAAAGCTGGCCGGCGCTGGCGCTGGGACTAGGAGGCGGCCGTCTGACGGTGCAGGTGTTGTTGGAGGTGGTCTCCGCGGGCAAAGCGACCGCCGAGGTCTTGCTCGCCCTGGGGTTACTCGGGGATGTGACCGCAATCAGTGCGCTGCTCGATCGTCTCACGAATCCCGAGGGGGCCGATACCGTCGCCCTCGCACTCCATCTCATCACCGGCGCGCAACTATGGGAAGAAGCGCTGATCCCGGACAAGATCGACGAGGCTGAGCTATTTGAAGCGGAGCGGGAAAAGCTGAGAAAGGGTGAAGCCTTGCCGGTCACTGGCACCAAGGTGACCCGGCTGTCGCAAAATCCCGAGGATTGGCGGAAGTGGTGGACTACAAACCAGGCGCGGTTCAACACCAAAATCCGTCACCGCCTCGGTAAACCGTATTCCCCTGCGATTCTCCTGGAGCAACTGGAATCCGAGCGGAGCCCGCACAAGGTACGGCGACATGTTTATGAGGAATTGACGATCCGTTATGGCACCGATGTTGCCTTTGAAGCCGATCTGCCGGTGGCTCAGCAACGGCAAGTGCTGGGCAGCCTCGGGCAATGGGTGAAAGCGAATGGCGGCCGCTTTCAGGAAGGGATCTGGTACTACGCCGGGCGTCCCTCTTCGTCGTGAGCGGGCGGATCGACCTCTCGACGCTCGATCTTGCCTGGAGCGCCTCGGGGGAGTAGTGCATGTTCCAGGGAGGTTCTGTCCGAGCCCGAAGCGTCAGCGAGGAACGCCCCAAAACCCTCGCTGGCGCTGCGGGCTCGGACAGCAAACTGGATAATTACACACAGGAGGATCGCATGCCCTGGTTCCGCGCGCTCGCCGCCCTCATCATCGCCTGTTCGTTCGCCCAGGCCGCTGACTGGCCACAGTGGCTCGGCCCGAACCGCGACGGCGTCTCGATCGAGACGGTGGCGCCCTGGAAAGGCCCGCTCAAGGTGCTCTGGAAGCAACCGCTTGGCGAGGGCCATAGCTCGCCGGTTGTCGCCGACGGCCGCGTCTTCGTCCACACCAAGGGGCAGGGGAATGAGGAGAGTGTCCAGGCTTTCGACGCGAAGGACGGCAAACCGCTCTGGACGAAGTCGTACGCGCGCGAGCCGTACAAGGGCCTGTTCGGCGCCGGCCCGCGGGCGACGCCGACCGTCGCCGCCCAGCGCGTCTACACTTACGGCATCACCGGCGTGCTGAGTTGCTACGACACCGCGAGCGGGCGCGTGGTTTGGCAGGTCAACGCCCTGAAGGAGTTCAAAGCTCCGAAATTATTCTTCGGCGCTTCCTGTTCACCACTCGTCGATGGGAACGTGGTCCTCGTCAATGTCGGCGGTCAGGGCGCCTCGGTCGTCGCCTTCCACAAGGACACCGGCAAGACGGTCTGGCAGAAACTCGACGATGGGGCCAGTTACTCGTCGCCGATCGTCTTCGGCGAGGGCAAGGCGCGGCAGGCGGTCTTTCTGACGCAGGAGGGTTTGGTCGCGCTGCATCCCGCCGACGGCACCCACTTCTGGCGGTTCCCGCTCAAGGATCGGCTCCTCGAAAGCTCGGTGACACCCGTGCGTGCCGGCGGTCTGTTGGTAGGGAGTGCGATCACCGCCGGCACCGTTGGCCTGCGCCTCAAGGTCGGCAGCGACAAGTCGGAAGTGTCGGAGGCGTGGAAAAATACTGACGTAACCTGTTACTTTGCGACGCCGGTGCCCGTCGGCAACGATCAGCTCTACCTCGTGACCGGATCGCTCGCGGCCAAGCAGGCTGTCCTGCGCTGCCTCGAAACGGCGACCGGGAAGGAACTGTGGAAGAAAGGCGGCGTCGGCGTCTATCATGCCTCGCTGCTGCGGACCGGCGACGGCAAACTGCTGATGCTTGAAGAGAAGGGCAACCTGGTGCTGGTCGAGCCGGACGCCAAGGGGTACCGCGAGCTGGCGCGAGCGTCGATTTGCGGCAACACCTGGGCGCATCCGGCGGTGGCGAACGGACGACTCTACATCCGCGACGGCAAGGAGTTGATCTGCGTCGAACTACCGCAATGAAGACGGTGCGGGCAGACGAAAGCCCACGGGCTGCGGCCCGTGGGCCTGACTCACTATCCCCACACGACCAGGCCCGGCTCGAACGGGTTGGCCAGATCATTGTTCTTCGGCAACACGCGCACCGCATAGCCGTGCTGGCCGCTCTCCCGGCAGGGGATGGTGCCGCTGAAAACCCAGCTACTGCCCTCGTGATGGCCGTTCGTGCTCATGCCCACCGAGGAGGGGTTCGGAATCTCACCCTGGTTGTCCAGCACGCCGTGGAACAGTTGCACCTGCACATCCTCCGGCGATAGCGGCCCCAGGTGGACGCGCGCCTTGACCGTCAGCCGGCCGCCGACATGCATCGGGTCGGCCCCATTCGCCTCCACCGCCTCGACGCGAATCTGCGACCACGACCGCCCCAGGTGTCGCCGCCACTGAGCCAGTGCTGCCGCCCGGGCCATGTGCTCGCGCGTCAGCTTGTCGAAGCGTTCCGCCGATGGCCCGTAGCACTTCTCCATGTACTCCTGCACCATGCGGTTCGTGTTGAACACCGGACAGACCGTGCTCATCGACCGCTTCATCACCTTCAGCCAGCCGCGCGGCAGCCCATCGCTGGTGCGCGTGTAGAACAGCGGCACGATCTCCTGTTCCAGCAGGTCGTAAATCGCCCGGCTTTCGACGTCGTCCTCGTAGGTGAGATCGGTGTACTCCTCGCCGGCGCCGATGGCCCAGCCGTTGTCCTGGGCGTACGCCTCGCACCACCACCCATCGAGGACCGACAGGTTGATGCCGCCGTTGCAACACACCTTCATGCCGCTGGTGCCCGACGCTTCGAGCGGCCGCCGCGGATTGTTCAGCCAGACGTCCACGCCCTGCACGAGATAGCGGGCGACGTGGATGTCGTAGTCCTCGATGAAGACGACTCGGCGGCGCAGTTCCGGCCGGCGCGCCATGTGGACGATCTCGGCGATCAATTCCTTGCCGCCGTGGTCGCGCGGGTGCGCCTTGCCGGCGAAGATGAATTGTACTGGGCGATCCTTGTCGTTGATGATCGCGGCGAGGCGGTCGAGGTT
>DASPXY010001114.1:0-4457 GCA_035637055.1 Gemmataceae bacterium
GTTCCCGCCGCCGGAGGCGTCTTCGGAGTGGATGGATTCCGAGTCCGCGGAAGCGCCGTGATTGCACAGCACAGGAACGGAGCATGGCCGACGGCACGCTCAAGAAACTGGTCCGCCTGATCGAGTCCGCGGAGGATGGCGAGCACCGCCACGCAGCCATTCTCGTCGCCGGTTTCGTCGGTTCGGCGAAGGAACCCGAGTTGATCAAGGCGTTGCTCGCGGCGCTGGACGCGGCTTCCGACCGGCGCCACGCCATCGAGGCGCTCGGCCGGCTCGGCGCCGACGAGGCGCTGCCGCGGTTGGTGGAACTCGTGCGGCAGAGCGGTCCGGAGTTGGAGATCGCGGCGCAGGCGGCGGGCCGGATGGGCGCTCGTGGGGCGAAGGCCATGGCGCGCGTGATGAGCGAGGTGGCGCCGTCGGTGCGGCGCCGCATCGTCGCGGCGCTCGCCCTCGGTGGCACGCAGAGCGCCGTTCTCGCGACCGTTCATGCCCTGACCGATGCCGACCCAGGCGTGGTCGATGCCGCCGCGCGCTCTCTCGCCGCCGAGGTGCCGACGCTCAGCGAGGCCCATCGCCGCGCCCTGGCCGACGAGTTGATCGAGGCGCTCGATCCAAAGGCAGAACCGCGCCCCGCGCCCGCCTCCGAGGCCGCGATGATTCGCATCCTCGGCGTGTTGCAGGAGCCACGGGCCGAGGAGATCTACTGGGCGCGCCTTGATCCGTCGCACCCGAAGGCGCTCCGCGCCGCCGCCTTGCAGGCGCTCGGCACTTTCCCCGTTCCGGCGAGTGAAAGCAAGCTCGCACGCCTGCTCGACTGTGCCGCCGACACCGATTTTCAAATCGTCGCCCCTGCCCTGATGATCCTGCGCAACGTGCCGGTCGCCCGCAAGAACGTTAAGCACTGGCAGCGCCTGCTCCAGGCCCACGACGTGGCGACACGATTATTCGCGGTCGAAAAACTCCGCGAAGTGGACAGTGAGGAAGTGGCGCTCGCCCTGCTGCCGCAGTTGCGCCACCCCGACCGTAAACTGCGCGAAGAGGCATTGGCGGCATTGCGCGGCTCGACCGCGGGCCGGCAAGCGCTGCTGACTGCTCTGCTGGACACCACCAACCCCGATGAGGCGTGGTTCCTCGCCCGTGCCCAAGCCGAGGCAGCCACGGAGTTGCCGCAGGCCGAACGCGAACGGTTGTTCGAGCGTGCCTGCACTTACCAGGACGCAGACGACCGCCGCGCCGAACCGCTCTTGTTCCTGTTGCGCGCCGCCGACGCCGAAGGGACGAAGGCGCGGATCGAAGAACGAGCGCAGGCGCTGCGCAAGAAGCGCGATTACGCTCACGCCCTGGCTTATCTGCGCCTGCTGACGCGCGCTCCGGCGTGCGGGTCGCCGTTGCGTTTCGAGCAGGCAGCTCTCGGATTGAAGTTGTCCGGCCACGATACCTCGGCCGTCGCTCGCAACGGTGACGAATGCCTGGCGCAGTTTGCGCGGTTGGTACAGGACACCGACTTCGACCTGCTCGGCGCGGTCGGTAAGGCGAAGTGGCTCGATGAAGAAGACCTCTTTTATCTGGGTTTCCATTTCGCGGGCGAGAACCGCCAGGCGAAGGAGTTCGGCAAGGGCGTCCTGGAGTTACTCATCAAGCGGGCGCCGAAGTCGGAGCATGCGAAGGACGCCAGGCGGAAGCTCAAGAGCGAGGGGTTGGCGTAATGGGCTCCGCCAGTCGTCGGCCACTGTACGAGGGATGTCGCTCACTCTAGCTTCACGCTCGTATCTCACGGCGCCGTCAATACGGCGAAATCCACGGCGCGGGGGTTGTCGGTCCGTGTTGAGGCGTTGAGGATTTCCATCGCGACCACGTCGCCCACGGCGTCATAATCGAGGATCACACCGGGCTTATCCTCATCGCTCTCCTCGATAGGGGCGTCGCGAAAGACGATCCGCAGCACGTCCACTTCGGGATCGTAGGTCACCTTCATGAGATCCTCCAGTATTTGCTGAGCTTACTGGTGCGGTAGACCGTCACGACGAGATTCGGGTCAACGTCCTCGGCCACGATCACCCGCAGCAGGAAGAGGCGACCGCTACCGAAGTCCACCTGCGACTGGTACGCCTTCTTGCCGTCAGGGGTATCCACGATTTGTTGCGGGTTGGCCAGCACGTCATCCGCCTGGGCCTGAGAAATGCCGCGCCGGGCCATCTCCTCCAGGGCGTGACGGGAATAGCGAAAGCTCATTCCGTGGCCTCCCCTGCGTGTACCAGGTGCCTCGACCACTGGCACCACAAACAGAGTGGTAGCAACTGCTGTTGCTGCGGCGGTTCGGTTCAATACCATCCACCTGACACGGTCGTCCGACGGATCAATGATTGTTCTACTCGGAGCGCGCGCCGCGACCATCCGGGCCTGGAACTGTGCTGAGATCAAAAGACAATTCCTGTGAGATACAAGATCGCGATTCACCACACCGAGTGAGGGAGAGGCGGAGAAAGGACGGCGATCGATGAAGCAACTGAGGGCTGCACTGCCGGTCGTCTGGTTGGCTGGACCGACGCTGCTTGCGGCTCAGGAGTGGACACGCTTCCGCGGCCCGAACGGCTCGGGGCTGAGCGCCGCGGCCGCGATCCCAAGCGCCTTTACGGAGGCGGATTATCACTGGAAGATCAAACTCCCTGGTGTCGGTCATTCGTCGCCGGTGCTGTGGGGCGAGCGGCTGTTCGTCACCAGCGGCGAAGAAGCCGACGGCAAACGCCTGATCCTCTGCCTCGACGCCGCGACCGGCAAGCGACTCTGGTCGCGCACGTACACGGCGGCCCGCCACCCCAAGCACTCGCTGAACAGCCTCGCCTCGATCACGCCGGCCGTCGATGCGAACCACGTCTATCTCTGCTGGCCGGCTCCGAAGGAGTTCCTGGTGATCGCCCTCGATCATCAGGGCAAGGAGGCGTGGCGTGCGGACCTTGGCCCGTTTCGGGCGGGGCATGGTCCCGGCGCCTCGCCGATCGTCCATGCTGGCCTGCTGATCGTGCCCCGCGAGAGCGATGGCGACAGTTGCCTGGTGGCGCTGGACCGGCGCACGGGACAAGTCCGGTGGAAGGTGCCGCGTGCGAAGGAGGGGAGCTGGTCCACGCCTTGCGTCTTCCAGCGCAAGGACGGATCGGCGGATCTGATCGTCACCAACTACCGGCAGGGCATCGTCGCGCTCGACCCCGAGACGGGACGGCAGCGCTGGGGGCTCGACGTCTTCGACAAGCGGCACGTCGAGTCGTCCATCGGTTCGCCGATTGTGACGGGCGATCTTGTGCTGGGGGTCTGCGGGTGGCTCGGCGTGCGGCAGGAGGTTGTCGCCGTGCGCCCCGACGCGACCGGCAGAAAGGCAGAAAAACTCTACGCGATCCAGCGCTCGGCGCCGCTCTGCACTACCCCGCTGGTGAAGGACGGGCTGCTGTTTCTGTGGAGCGACGAGGGCATTGTCAGCTGCGCCGAGGTCACGACGGGGAAAGTCCACTGGCGCGAACGCCTCGAAGGCACGTTCTACGCGTCGCCGGTGTGCGTCGGCGAGCGGTTGTACAATGTCAACACGAACGGCGACGTGTATGTGCTGGCGGCGGCGAAGGAGTTCAAGCAACTGGCGCGCAACGCGCTGGGCGAGGGAACGCACAGTACGCCAGCGGTGGCGGGCGGACGGATGTATCTGCGGACGTTTTCGGGGCTGATCTCACTCGGAGGCAAGTGCCCGCACGGCGGCCAGTGATCACGGCCGCACCTGGAAAATCGCCTCGATCTCGACCGGGATGCCCCCCGGCAGCGACGACATGCCGACGGCGCTGCGCGTCCCTTTGCCGGCCTTGTCGCCAAACACCTCGACCATCAGATCGCTGAAGCCGTTGACGACCTGCGGATGCTGCGTGAAGTCCGGCGTGGCGTTTACCATGCCGAGCGTTTTCACCACGCGCACCACCTTGTCGAGGCTGCCCAGCTCGTCGCGGACGACGCGCAGGATGTGCAAGCCAACTCGCCGTGCCGCGGCCCGTCCCTCCTTGACGTCGAGGTTTTGCCCAAGCCGGCCGACCCAGGCGCTGCCGTCGTCTTTCGTCGGGCCGTGGCCGGAAACGAACAGCAGGTCGCCAACGCGCACCACCGCGACGAGGGTGTTTTTTGACGGCGGTGTTGGAGGCAGATCCAGTTTGAGTTGACGCAGCCGATCCTCGGCGCCGCCCTCGCGTACCTTCTGCTGCGCGGCCTGTCCGGGAGCGTCGAACCAGCGCGGCAACAGCAAGCCGATCAGCACGCCGGCGCCCAGCAGACCGCAGGCAGTGAACACCCGGCAACAAGCACGAGGCGGCTTCATGGGAAAGAGTCCTTCCGATGGCAAGGAACAACGGTTTCAGACACGAGCAATCAAGCAGTTGTGGCACGGTCTCCTGACCGTGCCACGGCTTGTGACCGCAGGTCTCCGGGAG
>DASPXY010001115.1:0-7921 GCA_035637055.1 Gemmataceae bacterium
CGGAGAGACCACACGTCAGTGCTCCGGAACACGCCGCCCCGGGAGCACTGCAAATCCCGCTCGGCGAGGTCGCCGACGTGCGCATCGTCGAGGGCCCGACGATGATCAAGAGCGAAAATGGGCGCCTTCGCAACTACGTCACCCTGAACGTCCGCGGCGATCGCGACGTGGTCGGCTTCGTGGAGGAAGCGCAGCGCGTGGTGGCCGAGAAGGTGCGGCTGCCCGAGGGCGTCCACATCGAGTGGAGCGGCGAGTTCGAGCATCAGGTACGGGCGGCGAAGACGCTACGGATCATCTTCCCGGCGGTGATCGTACTGATCTTCGTGATTCTCTACCTGACCTACAAGGACTTCACGGACGCGTGCCTGATGATGCTGGCGGTGCCGGAGGCGCTGGCGGGCGGCGTGTTCTTCCAGTTCATCTTCCCGAAGATCCGGCACGGCTGGGATGCGCCGCCGGAGCCGTTCAGCGTGGCGGTCTGGGTCGGCTACATCGCGGCGTTCGGCATGGCGACGGAGACGGGCATCATCATGCTCGTCTATCTGCGCGAGGCCATCGACAAGCGCGGCGGGCTTGAGAACATCAAGTCGCTGGACGAGCTGCGCCAGGCGGTGATCGAGGGAGCCGTCCATCGACTGCGGCCGAAACTGCTCACGGAGGGCGTGGCGATCATCGCGCTGGCGCCGATGCTGTTCGCGACCGGCGTGGGCGGCGAGATCATCTCGGCGATGGCGTTACCGGTACTGGGCGGGCTGCTGATCGCCGACGAGGTGGTGGACATCTTCCTGCCGGTACGCTTCTACTGGGTGCGGCGGGCGCGCTGGCTCAAGTTGCAGGAGCAGCATGCAGCCCAGACTCCTGGCGAACGGCCGGCGTAAGCCGGCTGGTGAGTCAGGGTTACCAGCCGGCTTACGCCGGCCGTTCGCCTGTTCCGCTGGCGAATTACTGCCGGCCGCTCGCGCTCCCAGTAGACGGGGCGGACGGGGTGGTGAGCGGTCCGCCGATAACGCGCTCCAGGGCGGCGCGGCGGCGATGGTAGTCGGCGGTCGCTTCGTAGTAGCGGTCGCGCAGCCCGATCTCGTTGCGCTGCGCTTCGATCAGACTGATTGCCGGAATCTTGCCGTTGGCGTACGCCGTCCGGGCGGCGTCCACGTTCAACTTGGCATCCCGCAGGATGGTTTGCTCGTAGAGCCGCACGACCTTCGCGGCCCGGCTGACCTGGGCGTCAGCCTCGACGACCTGGAAGTTCACCTGATCGGTCAGCCGCGCCAGTTCCGCCCGTCGCTGAGCGAGTCGGGCCTGCGCCTCGGCGACGGCGCCACGGCGGCGCTCCAGGCGAATCGGCAGGTTCAGGCGCACCCCGACCATCGGCCGCAGATCCTGCTCGGGCCGCTGCCAGAAGGCGTCGTAGGCCGCCATCACCTCCACGTCGGGGTAATACTCCTTGTGAGCCAGGCCCAGGTTCGCCTCGTCGGCGGCGATGCGGTCGGCCAGCGCCTGCAGGTCAGGCCGGCGAGCGAATGCCACGCCGCGCAGGGTTTCGGGACCGGGCAACACCTCATCGACAGGCAGCCGCACCGGCGGAGGCGGCAGCGGTGTCTCGGGCGGCAAGTGCATCAGCGTGTTGAGGCGGGCGACGGCGATCTTGTGCGTTTGCTCCAGGTCGAGCTGCCGCTCGCGCTGCCGGCCGATTTCCACGTCCGCCTGCAGCATGTCCTGCTCGGGCGCCAGGCCGGTACGGGCGCGTGCCGCGGCATTCTGGCGGAGTTCCGCGAGCCGCCGCAGGGCCTCATCGTTGACGGCCAGCGCCCGCGCGACCAGGTAATAGTCCGCGAAGGCGGAGCGGGCGCTTTCGATCAACTGCAGCCGCATGTCGTGGACGTCATTCCCTGCGGCGCTCGCCTCGGCCTGGGCGTTCTCGCCGCGCAGGTGCAGTTTGCCCGGAAAAGGGAACTTTTGCGAGATTTCAAGCCGGTAAGCGCCGTCCACGTCGCGGGAGCCAAACGACGCCGGCCCGACGATGCCGGTGAACATGGGGTCTTCCAGCGAGGTGACCTGCGGGTAGCGCGCGGAGGCAGCCTGCCAGGCGGCGACCATCTGGGCAAGGGAGGGATTGCGGGCGAGGACGTGCTCCACCAGGATCTCAACTTGCAGTTCCGACAGGGCAGTGGAGGGGTGATCGAGCGCTGTGGCGGTCGGCGCCGGGACGGGGGGGAGTAAACCCGCACGCACGCCCTGGTCGGGTGGGCTGGCAACTGCTGACGGGCGCTCACCGGCCAAGAGTGCAAGACCGGCAGACAGGCCAAGGAGGAAAACAACACTCTGCGGGGCAGACATCCTGTCTCGCCGTTGCATGGGTTACCTCAACTGTGTCCGGCACGACCGACCGCGGCATCTCCTTTTATCGGTTCGGTACAATCAGAAAGTTCATGACATCCTGCATCTGGATTTGGCGCAATTCGACAGGCGACGCTTAGGGAGAGGTGGGTTGAGGTGGGTTTTCAGCGCGCAGCTGAAGCCTTGGCTTGAACAGATGGTTTGGGGTGCAGTCCTGGAGGTGGGCTACTTCTTGTCTGCGTCGGGCTTTTTCTCACCGTCGGGAAGTTTGGCCGCCGCTGCCTTCCGCAGCGCCTCCTTCTGGCTCTCGGTGAGGAACTTGACCAGTTCCACCATCTCGTCCTTTTTCAGCTTTTCGATTTGCTGGCGCAGGTCTTCAATCTTGGCAGAGAAGGTCGCCCGCGTCGCGCGGATTTTCTTCTTTTGCTCGTCACTAAGCCCGATTTTGGCCCATCCCGAGGGTAGCTGGATTTGCTTCTTCGGTGGTTGGTCCTTTTGCTCCTTTTTCGGGTCGCCGGAGTGGCCTGTGCCGGCGAGCAGAGCAACGACGCACAATCCGCAACCCATCGCGAACACGCGATACATCGATACACCCCCCAACATTGGGCGAGCGCGCACAACGGTTCTGAAAAAAAGATACTCGCGCTCGTGTCATCGTCAAGTGAACAAACGCACCGAGCGACATCGACGACAGTAAGATCGCCGCAAGGAAAGGGGACAGCAAGGAAAGGGGACAGGCACCTTTTACGCTCTTCAGGAGGGTAAAAGGTGCCTGTCCCCTTTCTGCTTCTTGAGCCTGAGTTGGCCCGCCGAGTGCGTGCGCGCGCGGAGGCGATCCAACAGCAGATCCTCGCGACGCACGGCGTGCAGGACATCGGCGTCCAACTCATCCGCGAACTTCGCGGCGAACTGCCCTCATGAAGTACGTCATCGATTCCTCGGTGGCCTTCAAATGGGTTGTGCCCGAACCCCCTCTCGGACAAGGCGCGGCAACTGCGTACGGACTACGAGAACGCGGTCCACGAACTGTTGGCCCCCGACGTGTTCCCCATCGAGGTTGGGCACGCGCCCACGCGTGCCGAGCGGCAGAAACGCATCCCGGTCGGCACCGCCGTCCCGCTGCTGACGGATGTCCTCGGCACGCTGCCCAAACTCCACGCCTCGCTTCCCTTCCTGCTGCGGGCCTGCGATATCTCCTCCAAAGCCCGCGTCGGCATCTACGACTGTCTGTACGTCGCCCTGGCCGAGCAGGAGAAGTGTGAACTCGTCACCGCGGACGACAAGCTCATCAAGAACCTCAAGCCGCAGTTCCCGTTCCTCCTCGACCTCAAGACGCTTCCCTGACAGTCGAGCAGGCAAGGGAACATTGAGGGTTTTCACCCTCGGCGAAGGCGAAAACCCTGAATGTCCCCTTCCTTTGTCCACCGCCTTGGTGAATGTCCCCTTTTTCCCGTCGAGGTTCTCTGCAGGCACACCACCAATGCGGAGGGCTCCCATTCTTTTTTGCCGATTCCCGGGGCGATCTAGATTTATCTCATTAGAGGCCTGGCCCGGCCGGCGGAAAGAGAGGGCGATAGGAGTTCGCTCGGGTGGCGGTGACCTGCTTCCGCACATCATTGCCTACATTGTAACAACCAGGCCTGGCCTGCAGGGGCGTTCACGCTCTACGCCGGGCGGGCCTGGGGGTGCTACGCCAGCGAGCAGGCTTTCACGCTCGGGCGTGTACGTCCGGGGCGCCCAAAAAGCGCGTTGGCGCTCCCGCCGACCGGGCAGGTCCATGGCCACCCCTGCGGTATCGCGCGGGCCGGCGAGTCGTTCCTCCTTCTCCGTGCGGGAGCAAGGAGGACGTTCGCGACCTGGACTCTCGTGAGGCGCTTTCTCCTGTTTTCGTGATAAGGAACAGCAACCATGATTACCTGGTCGAAGTGTGGTGCAACCATCCGCATCGACGGCAGTGTGTTAGGGAAAGACGTCCAGAACTCCTACGAATCCGACGTCTACGTGCAGCTCAACAAAGTATCCATGGCTCAAACCTCCTGGGCCGTGTTCAACGCGATCCACGGCGCCAGCTTGAGGAGAGGCAAGAAGGTGACCATCGTCCCCTTCGAGCAGGAGGGCGACAACGCCTACGCCGTCGCGGTGGGGGGGAAGATCGAGGGAGGAGACGCGGCGCCCAGGGGGGTGAAGCCTTACGCGGGCGGACCGGACGACGTGAGGACGTATGACGACGAGCGTGAGATGAAGCAATGGTTCGCGGGGACCGGCAAGGGGAGCGACGTGGAGATCCACTACAATCCCCATCCCCCGGCGGGACCGCTATCGTCCTGCCCGGACGACGGCAGGAAATGGAAGGACGGCTGCCCGCTGTACGAGGGAGCCGACCACGCCAAGGACGACCAGCTCTTTCACGAACTCGTCCACACCGTGCGCCAGATGCGCGGCGAGTTCAACTGCGTGCCCACCTCGGACAAGGACTGGATGAACGAGGAAGAATTCCTCGCCGTCCTGGTCACCAACATTTATCTCTCGGAGCGGGGCAAGACGAACCTGCGGGGCAACTACCTGGGTTTCGGCCTGCTCACCGCTCCCCTGAACACCTCGGAGGGGTTCCTCGGCAAAGGCACTATCCCGGTCTCGCCGCAGCACCTGGAGCACCGCCGGCTGGTGAACAAACTGGTGACCGATGACTGGGGCATGTGCGACTACATCTCCCACAAGGTGAACGCCGGGTTCAACCCCATCCGCGAGTACCTGCGCAACTCCGGTCGCTATCCCCACGATCCCAGGGAGGCCAACAGGAGGAAGTGACGGGCTCTGTTTACGTTTTTGGGACAAAACTTCGGAGCGCAAAGGGAAAAGAGTGCCATGCTCCACAGGGATGAACCGAGCTTTACGGACGGTGTCCGTCACCGCCCGAAACGGCTTCATTTGAGAGTCTGAGAGTACCGTAAGCGGCTTTCACGAGCCTGCCTCTCACGTTGGTGCGATCACCGTCTCGCCCTACTGGTATCTCAGGGGAGTAACCCCACGGTGCCGTCTCAGGCGTTGGTGAGCCGAGAGAGCGCCAGGCTTTTCTGAGGGTTCGCCCCTTGGGGACGCAAGGCGTTCTCGGCTCGTGCCGCCGCATCGGCGGCGGTCTACTCCCCTGACTCTGGCGATTCTACCACGCCGACCCCAGGCGAGCCAGGACCCAAGGCAAGATGTCCCCCAGCGGTTGCGGACCGCGCCGCCGGCCTGCCTCGATGCGCAGCACCTCGGGCATCGGGGTGTCCTGGTCGCGATGGAAGGCCGTCAGCTTGTCGAGAATCTAGTGCCGCCCCGGCAGGCAGGGATGGCGAAACACCTGCCGGCCAGCGACCACTGGAAGGCGATGCGGAAGCGGAAAGGGGAAGCGGAAAGGTGCCAGGAACCGATAAGCGGCTCGAACCGCACCCGCAAGGGCACAAGCGGCCCCACGGCCTTGCCATGACCTTCGCCTGTTCCGGTTCCTCACAGTTCGGTACAATCACCACAGTCTCTCTTCACCGGCACGGAAGGCAACCCGGACGGGAGGTAGACCGGTGGCCAGGAAGCAGGTTCCCCCCCGGAAGAAGCGCCGCACGCGCGAGCACGTCATCGCGGATCTGAGCGCCAACCATGTAGAACGCCACGCTCTGTTGTGCGGCTTCTCGGTCGAGCGCATCGTTCACGATTACGGCGTTGACCTCATCCTGTTCACCTACAACAAGCACGGGGAAACACAGCCCGGCAGCGTCTTCCTGCAACTCAAGGCGACCGAGCGGTTGAAGATCCTCGCCGGTGGGGACGTGATCGCCTTCCGGATCGACCGGGCCGACTTGCTGGCCTGGCTAGAAGAGATGGTGCCCGTCATCCTCGTGGTCTACGATGCCCGGACCGAAGTCGCCTATTGGTTGTACGTGCAAGCGTACTTCGAGAGGCAACCCGGGTTCGATCCCACCCGGGGCGGGGCGCAGGTAACAGTACACGTCCCGAAAACGAACATCGTGGATTCGGCGGCGGTGCGGCGGTTCGCGACGTTCCGCGACCGGGTCCACGGGCAAGCGAAACAGGCGGTCCACCATGAAGAATAACGTCTTCACCTTCAAAGAGTTGGACAGGCTCCTCGGGAAACTGGACTTTACCAAGACCATCGTCAAGGGGTCGCACGTCACCTACGAGCACCCCTCCGGGGCCCAGTTCATGTTCCCCCCGCGCCGCCCCAACGCACCTGTCGATCAGAAATACCTGATCGTCCTGCGCAGACATCTGGACGAGTTCGGCCTAATGGAGCGTGCGGAGTTCGAGAAACTGGCGCACGTGCATGTCTGACCCCAGTCCGAAGAGGATTGGGTCTCGTTGTTAAATGAGGATCGGCAAAGGGGTAATCTCGCTGCCCCGCCTCTCCATCCACGGGGTGGCGGCCTGCGGCGCGCACCCCGGACGCTTGTGGAGGCGGAGAGGGGTGTCGGCGTGGAATGGAATGAAACCCAATCGGCCCCAGCCACCCATTCCATTATACCGGCGACGCGGTGTCCTTGCTGGCCATTTCGCGCTCGACATCGAGCGCGAAATGGCCAGCAGCTGCACTTGGCCGGCCCATTCCCGGGCGATTTCCTGAACGGGTTCGGGGTCGAAGACCTGAGTGGCTTCGGAAAGGGAGCCGAGAGCGGCCCCGGGGCAGCCGAGGCGTTTCTGGACGCGTTGGCGTTCACTGGCTTGCTGGATGCCGCGCAGGGAGGTGACGCTGGGGTGGAAGAGGAACAGCAGCAGGAAGGCGCACTACTGGTCGAAGAACAGGGTGCGGTTGCCGGCGCGGTCCCGTTGGGTGCCGACGCCGTGGAAGCGCTCGAGCAGGGGCATCAATCGGTCGAAGTACTTCAGACCGACGCTGTCACGGTCGCGGAGTTTGCCAGTTCGGTGACGCGCCCTACCGCCACCCCTACCCAAGCATGAGCGAGGGCGCAAGTCCAAAATCCGTGGATGTTTCAAAATAAATTGAGAAAAACCCTGGCGCAAATTCCGTGCCGAACAGGATTGTGATTGTCCCCTTTTGCCGTTGATCCTTTTGCCGTTGAATGTCCCCTTTTGCCGTCCGTTACTTCTTCCGCCGCGGCTTACGCGCTGCAGCGGGGCGCTCGGGGGACAACCGAGCCAGATACTGCTGAATCTGCTCCGCGGACAAACCCGCCAGGCGCCTTTCCGGCGGCAGCGACTGGAACACTTCCTCTTGCTCCTCTGGAGTGAGCTTCAGGAAGAGTTTCTTGTTGTACTCGCGATTGAAGTCTTCCATCGTGAACGTCATGGCAAAGCCCTCCTCTTGCAGCCTCTCGAAGAGTTGCCCGAGCAATCGGCTCGTCCGCTCCGAGCGACGCTGGTAGGCGCTGCGACCGAACTCCACCAGGTTCGGCGCGGCGCTGAACAGGTGCAAAGGCGCGTTGTGCGCCTCCTGCGGCAACTCGCCCGCCACCACCACCCGGATCGTATCCGTGCCCCACCGGCAATCATACACGCCGGCCTGCCGCTGCTGCCAGGGTACTTGCCCCGCCAGGTTGTGCGGGAAGCGGGCGGTCACCGCGTACAGACC
>DASPXY010001116.1:0-7564 GCA_035637055.1 Gemmataceae bacterium
GCCATCCCCGGGCGATAAGGACGGTCCGAGGTCATCGCGTCGAAGGCGTCAGCGACCGCGACGATCCGCGCCAGCCGCGGGATCGCCTCGCCCTTGAGACCGTCGGGATAGCCCTGACCGTCCCAGCGCTCGTGATGCGAGCGCACGATCGGAATGATCGACACCAGATCGGGCACCTGTTCGAGAATCTTCGCACCCTTGGTCGTGTGCTTTTTCATGTCCTCGAACTCAGCGGCGGTCAACTTACCGGGCTTGCGCAGGATCGCGTCGTCGATGCCGATCTTGCCAATGTCATGCAGCGGCGTGCCGATGCGGATCTGGTTGAGATCCTCGGGCGTCAATTCGAGTTGCTGGCCGAGCAGGAGCGAATACTCTGTGACGCGGGCGGTGTGGCCGCCAGTGTAAGTGTCGCGAAGTTCGACGGCCTGGGCGAGGATGGTGATGGTGTTGAGGAACAGCTCGCGCTGTTTGCGCAGCAGGGCAGCGCTCTCGATGCCGGCGGAGACATTGGCGGCCATGGCGTCGGCCAGGTGCAGATCGTCCTTCGTGAACGGCTCCTGCATCGGGCCGCGGTCCAGGTGCAGGACGCCAAGACGGCGGCGCGGTGTGCGCAGCAGCACACATAGCACCGAAGCCATCGTCCCCTCCGCGATGCTGCGCGCTCCCATCAGCTCGGGATCTTCCTCGACACTGCAACAGAGGATCGACTCGCCGCGCGTGAAGGAGCGTTGCGCGAGGTTCTGGCTGAAACTGGTGCGGCTGCCGACCTGGCTGTGGCCGGTCGCCAGCGCCCGCAGACGCAGCGGACCGTTCGGCCCCTCGGCGAGCACGATGGCGCCGCGCTGGGCGTCCAGGGCGCTGACGGCGTCGTTGAGGATACTGTGCAAGAGTTCCTCTTCGCTCTCCAGATGGCCCAGGTGATGGCCGGCGCGCAGCAGCGCGAGCAGTTGTTCGCCGGGGCGCGGACAGCGATTGCGGTCGTAGGCCAGGCCCTCGACGGCTTCTTCCCAGCTGTTGTTGGCGGTCTCCTGAACGAGCAGGTTGTCGGGCGGAGCGAAGGTGTCCGCCGATTCTTTACCGTCGCGCAATAGATCCACCACGAGGGTGACGTTGCCGCAGCGGATAATGTCATGGACGCGCACCGGCCACTCGCCGGCGCCGAGGCGAGCGCCGTTCAGGTAAGTGCCGTTGGTGCTCCCGAGATCCCGGACCCGCCAACCGTGCGGCGTGGCTCGGATCTCGGCATGACGACGACTGACGGAGCTGTCGTCGAGGACAACTTCGAGAGTGGCAAGGCGCCCGGCGCGGAGCAGGGCGTCACCTTCCCAGATCATCCCCTCGACATCCCCGTTGATGCCCCGCAAGCGAATGTGCCGCTTCACCTCGGTCTCCCTCTGAGACTGATTCCTGCTTCTCTTGTCCGGGCAGCGTTCCGTTGATCATCGGCAATGTATTCAACTCTAGCTCACAAGTCGCCGTTTTGAGTGAGGGAATTTTTCGACAACTTGAGCCCACCGGTAAGGAGATTTCTCCGAGAAATGGGGAGGGTACGGGGAATCTGGGGAACAGGTCCATGATCCCTTTCCATGAGACTCCTCACACGGGGCGATAGTTCCACAATGTGACGGAATTTTTTCCCCTCGGTCGCCGCAGCCCGCAGGCGCGCGGTGTGTACGAGAACGACTACGGCTTATGAGCCTATGCACAACTCCGCGCCGGTCCGGACAGAGATGTTCGGAATTGTTTCTTTTTTTTTGATCGCGGCGGCCTCGCCGCACTCCCGAGAGGCTACCCGGACCCCTCGCCGTTGCGACGGGCACGCAGGCGGGCGATCTGTTCCTCCAGCAGCGCTCGCTGGTCCGCTTGCAAACGGCGATGGTGACGCAGGCCGAAGCGGGCGATCGCCCAGAAATCGACCGTCGCCAGGAAAACGACAAGGAAGACCGCGAAGAGGGCGATAATCCAGTAAGCGGCGAAGAAACGCAAAAAGGCTGTCTGCTCGGGGGTGGCTTCGACGCCCTGGGGGCGTTCGTCGAGCTGCCGCGACACTTCGAGGTAATGCGGGTGAAGGAAGAACCAGCCGATCAACATCCCGGCGACGAGGATCATCAGACAGCAGCAGATGAGCCGCCGCAGTGCCTGGCGGCGCACGAAGCGCCGATCCTCGCGCGGCAGATCCGGCCGGGCGCGCAGGCGCCGCAGGGCCCGGAGTTGGCGGAGGCCAAAATAGCCGGCGAGCGCCAGCAGCAAAACGATGAGGAGCAGGGTAAAGCTGAACTCGCCGAAGTTCACAGGTGCGGTCTCGTGGGGCCGGGATGCCGAGGACACAGTACCAAGTACGAAGTACAGAGTACCGAGTGCGTGTTTCGCCGCCTTGCTGGCGCAGTGCTGTCTGCTCGGTGCGCTGTACGCGACGTGCCTCCAGCGGCCCTCCCGAAGTGCCAGCCAGGGCGGCTGCTCTTGTGGGCGGCGCCCCAGTGATGGAGCTTCCGCTGGTCCCCTCGCGCATTCTATTCAGTTCGGAACGGGTTGCCACCCACGAAAGATCGCCCTGATTCACGATCCGGGAGAGGGAGTCCGGTTCGCCGCTTGCGGCTGAGCGGGCAGTCGGCAGTGCTGCCCGCTCAGCCGCAAGCGGCAAACCGAACGCCACCAGCCGGACCGTGAATGAGACGGAAAGGCCGTCACCGGTTCGAGGTCGCTTCGATGCAAGCGTCGCTCCCTTCGACCGTCCGCGTCACGCCATCAGCACGCCGCCATCGACGTTCATCGCCTGTCCCGTGACCATGCGCGCCTCGTCGCTGGCGAGATAGACCGCGAGCGGGGCGACCTCCTCCGGCTCCAGCCGCGGCCCGATGGGCGTCATGCCGCGCTCGATCTCCTCGGCGCTGATGCCGCGCCGCTTCGCGTCGTAGGCGATGCGCTTGTCGTTCATCACGGTATGCACCGGCCCCGGACAGACGGCGTTGACGGTGATCCCGTCCTTCGCCACCTCGAGCGCCAGGGTGCGCGTCAGCCCGAGGAGGCCATGTTTGCTCGCGGCGTAAGCGCTGCCGTGCAGACTGCCGATCTTGCCGTTGATCGAGGCGACATTGACGATCCGGCCCCAGCGCCGCCGCAGCATCTCCGGCAGCACCGCCTTGCACAGCAGGTAGGGCACGGTCAGGTTCAACCGCAATGTCAGCTCCCACAAGTCGTCATTAAAGTCGATCACTGGGCTGGGGCCGGCGCTGCTGCCAATACCCGCGTTGTTGACGAGGATCTCGACAGGCCCCAGTGCGGCAGCGACCTCGCGCACGACGCGCTGCGGTTCACCCGGCGTGGCCAGGTCCGCCGGCAGCGCCAGCGCTTGACCACCTGCGGCACGGATCCCCCCGACAACCTCCTCCAATTCGGACGCCGTGCGCGCGGTCAGGGCGACGCGCGCCCCCTCCTTCGCGAAGGCGACAGCGATGGCCCGGCCAATGCCGCGTCCGGCGCCTGTGATCAATGCCACTCGCTTCTCGAGCCTTGCCATGCTGCACGCTCGTTCCAGAGATGCTCTTGTGTCCCTGACCAGCTGTCGCAGACCTGGGAGCGCGGGCGTCCCGCCCGCATCCGCGACAGCCACCACGCCGGTTGGACAGCCAAGAAGCGGGCGGGACGCCCGCGCTCCCGGGTCTCCGCCGCCACAAGCCGCCGTTGGCACTTCACGGCAAGGTAAACATGCTGTCGTCGAGCTTCTCGACCAGCTGGAAATCGCTCAATTCGCCCTCGGCGTAGGGCTGGCCGTCGCGCGTCATCACCATTTGCGTCGGCCGCAGCAGGCCATTCTGCATCTTCAGCTCGCTCCACAGCGTTTCCTGAAGCACCTCCTTGGTGTTGTCCACGACGGGATGAATGCTCTTCACCAGGACGCCGGTTCCCTTGTCGAAGTACAGGTCGATCGTCCGGCGGCCCTTGCGGCTCACCTTCAGGCCGACCGTCTTGTACGTCCCGACCTCCAACTCGCCCAGAGGCTCCAACTTGAACTGCTTGTCCCGCAGCGGCAGCAGCGACACCACCCAGCGCCAGTACGCCTCTTCGCGCATCTCGTCCTTGTCCTGCTTGGTCGTCATGAATGGGGTCTGGTTGATCTTCACCCCCGCGCCGGTGGCGTTGACCGCCTTGAGGTAGTCGATGGAGTTGTTGTTGAGCGTCAGCCGCAGAGCGACGCGCGACTGCTCTGGCCCCTGCGTCGCCCAGTCGCCGGAGTAGCCGAACTGCGTTCCCATGAAGCGCACCTTGCCCTGGCCCTTCCAGGTCGCCGCCTGCGCCTTCGCCAGTTTTTCGCCGCCCAGCGCCTGCAGCGCCTTGTCAACGATTGGCTTGACGTCCGCGTCGTTGCCCGCACGGGCCGCGAGTGCGGAGAACGCGAGAGCGCCCGCGAGCAGGAGAGCATATCGTGCCGTTCGCATGAGAGGTCTCCTTCGGAGATGGAGAAGCGCCAAACGCGCCTACGGAGGCTTATTATAGATATCCTCCCGCGCCGCAACCAACGGGCGCGCTCATGGCCACTGCATCTCGCTTTGCTCGGCAGTAGTCTCATGTTTTTTGCCGATTTTCGATCCGGGCCAGATTTCTCCTGTGTACACCAGCGGCGGCCTCCGGACAATCGCCGAGGCAGCCGAACCAGCCCCTCAGGAGACACCATGCAGCAACTTCATCGTTATACCCATACGGGGGCGTACGCTCTCGAAACCGGCGAGGCGGCCGCGTACCGTCTGCGCATCCTGCACGACCTTTACGGGGCCGGCACCTGCCGTGTGCTCCTCGACGCTGGCCTTCGGCGCCGCATGTGCGTCGCCGACCTCGGCTGCGGCGTTGGCATGGTGACCGCGCTGCTCGCCGACCTCGTCGGTCCCGAGGGACACGTCGTTGGCGTCGATGCCAGCGCTGACCAACTCGCGCAGGCCAGCGCCGAGTTGAGCGGCAGCACGAACGTCAGTTTCGTCCAGGCGAGCGCCACCGACACGGGTTTGCCGTACGAGTCGTTCGACCTGGTCTATTGCCGCTTCCTCCTGCTCCATCTTGCCGACCCCGAGGCCGCCTTGCGCGAGATGTGGGCCTTGCTCAAGCCGAATGGCGTCCTGGTCTGTGAAGACGGCGACCTGACCTCGTCCGGCAGCCAACCGCCGTCGGCGTTGGGCGCCTTCGCCGACCTCTGGGGTCGCCTGGGACCCAAACGGGGGGTGGATTACACCCTGGGCCGCCGCCTGTTTCACATGGTCATCGCGGCCGGTTTTCCGGCCCCGGAGATTACTTTCAACCAGCCTGTGCTGGCGCGCGGCGAGAACAAGCGCCTCCTGGAACTGTCGGTCGCTGAGGCCGGGCCAGCATTCATCGAGGCGGGATTGATCACGGCCGAGGAGTTGGAGGATACTCTCATCGAGATGCGGCGCCTGACCGCGGACTGGACCGTTCTTGCGGTGATGCCGCGCATGGCTCAGGTGTGGGCAAGGAAGCCTGCTCCCGAGTCGCAGCGAGCCTGACGGTCAATCCTCCCTGCGGCGAGCGTGTCCCCGTTCTCGGCACACTGGGCGTGCAGGTCAAATTTGTCGCGTCGGCTTGCTCAGGGCAGTGGCGGATTTCTTCAAGGAGGGCGTCTGTGTCGATGGGCTTCTTGACGAAACCGGCGCAGCCGTGCGACTTCGCCCACTCGCGGTTCAGGATGGTGCCGGTCGTCACGACGATCGGGACGGTCGGCTCTGGGATGTCGCCCTGGAGTTGCTCCAGGAAATGCCAACCGTCGAGTACCGGCATGAGCATGTCCAGCAAGATCAGCGCGGGCGGCGGATGACCGTCCAGGTAGTTCAGCGCTTCCTGGCCGTTTGTGGCCAGCGCTACCTCGTACCCCGCGCGGCGCAGGATGGCCGCCAACCTCTCACGGGCGACCTCATTGTCCTCGACCACCAGGAGCGTTCGTTCGTTGCTCATCTCGGTTCCCTGTTTTGAGAAGGGAAGCAAGACCGTGGCACCCCACCCTCGCCAGTCGCCCATCCGGCAGAGCAGGACACCACCGCGATCCCGCGATTCACTCCCCTTCCAGATCGGTGTCGCGCAGGTCCGTCACAAACATGCACCCTGGCTTATGGGTGATGAGCAGTGGCGGCCGCGCTTCCATCGCGACCGCCTGCGGCGTCACCCCGCACGCCCAGAAGACCGGAACCTCCCCTGGCCGGATCTCGACCGGGTCGCCAAAGTCCGGCCGGTCCACAGCGCGTATCCCAATCGCCGATGGGTCGCCGAGATGAATGGGCGCCCCATGTGCTCTTGGAAATCGTGAGCAGACCTGCACGGCGCGGATAGCCTGGGCCGGCGTCATGGGCCGCATCGAGACCACCATCGGCCCTCGAAAGCTGCCCGCCGGCCGACACGGGATGTTCGTGCGGTACATCGGCACGTTGCAGCCCGCATCGAGGTGCCGCAGCGGCAGACCCGCTTGCAGCAAGGCCGCCTCGAACGTGAACGAGCAGCCCAGGAGAAACGCCACCATGTCCGGTCGCCAGTGGGCCAGCAGGTCGGGCGGTTCCTCGATCAGTTCGCCGCCTTGATAGATGCGGTAACGTGGCAGATCGGTGCGCAGGTCGGCATTCGGGGCGACGAGCGCCGGTTCGGCGCTGCCCGGTTCGGTCACGTCGAGCAGGGGGCACGGCTTCGGGTTGCGCTGGCAGAACAGCAGGAAATCGAAGGCAAGGTCGCGCGGCACGACCACGAGGTTCGCCTGGACGTAGCCCATTGCCAGGCCAGCCGTCGGTCCGCTGCAACGGCCCGCGCGCGCCTGGCGACGCACTTCCGCGCCGGTGGCGTTGCGCAAATCATCCATCGTTCCTCCCGGCGGTGCCCTGGTAAACAGCAAGCCCACGGGCAGCGGCCCGTGGGCTTGCTTTGTTCACTTGCTCCCGGAGCTACACGCGGGCCGGCACGACGAAGTTTTGCCGGTATTCGCGCGTCAGGTGGCGGTTGGCCTCGGCGTTGTCGAGGAACTGCTCCGTCCGCGGATCGATCGTCAGCCGGCGGCCGACGCGCAACATGGTGTTGGCCACATCAACCGAGTTGGTCCGCAGGTGATCGGTCATCGCCGCGAGGGTTTCGTTGGCGACGCGATCATCGCCGAACGCCTCGGCACGCTGGCCGAAAGGCCGCATCTCCCCGAGACGATAACTGATGTTGGCGAGGTGGCACAGGGCGCTGGACAGATGGCCCTCTTCAATGTCGCCGTGCAGATCCTGCCGGCGACGGCTGCGGACGGCCCGCACGAAGTTGCCGTAGTGATCGTCCGCCCCTTGCCAGCTGCGAATTTCGCGACCGTCGTTGTCGTGCGCGACGGCGCGATTGTAGTTCGGCAGCACCATGTAGCCGTTGGCGCAGTGGAAGATGTTGCCGACCGACGCGCCGCGCTGGGCCGGCGTCGGCAGCCCGCGCACCTCGAAGATCATCTTGGCGTCGCCGAAGTCGTACAGGGCAATCTGCGTGTTCGCCGTTTCGCCATCGTCGGTGTAGCCGAAGCGGCCGCCGACGCTCAGGATGGAGCGGCACAACTCAT
>DASPXY010001117.1:0-2318 GCA_035637055.1 Gemmataceae bacterium
TGAGACCGATTCGCGCTGCCCTCCTCATCGCCCTTCTGGTTCCTGCGTCGGTGTCGGCGGCACCGCCGACCCTGACTTACCTCTACCCCGCCGGCGGCCAGCGCGGCAGCACTATCGAGGTAACTGCGGCCGGCACCTTCGAGCGCTGGCCGGTGAACGCCTGGGCCGATCAGCGCGGCGTTCAGGTCAAGCCCGCCAAGGAACGCGGCAAATTACTCGTCACCGTCGCCGCGGATGTCCCGCCCGGCGTCTGCTGGATTCGCCTCGCCGATGAGCAGGGGGCGAGCGGATTGCGCCCTTTTCTCATCGGCACGCTCCCAGAAGTGATGGAACGTGAGCCGAACGACGAACCTGCCAAAGCACAATCCCTCGGCGCCGGCAACGTCACCGTCAACGGCCGGCTGGAGAAGCCCGGCGACGTGGACGTGTTCGCGCTGGATCTGCGCAAAGGGCAAACGCTCGTCGCTTCGATGGAAGCCAACCACACGCTCAAGTCGCCGATGGATGCCGTGCTGCAGGTGCTCTCCGACAAGGGCTTCGTGCTGGAGCAGAACGACGACCACCGCGGCCTCGATCCGCAAATCGTCTTCACCGTCCCCCGTGACGGCCGCTACCTCGTCCGCACCTTTGCCTTCCCATCAACGCCTGACGCGAGCATCCGTTTCGCCGGCGCCGAGACCTTTGTCTACCGCCTGACGCTGACAACAGGGGGTTTCGCCGATTACGCCTCTCCCTTGGCGGTTTCTCGGGCAACGCCCGGCGAGGTCGAGGTGGTCGGCTGGAACATCCCGCCCGCGGTCAAGCGCTTGCCTGTCGCTGTGCTGCCTGGCTCCGACACGGGCACCCTCTTCCACCCTCAGCTGGCGAACACCGTCCGCGTGCGCCTGGAGCCGCATCCGATCGTGGTGGAAAAGGAGCCGAATAATCGTCAACAGCCGCAGCGCGTCGAAGTGCCAGTCACGATCACGGGCCGCATCGCGCGACCCGGCGAGGTGGCTGTCTACGAATTTGCGCTCAAGAAGGGGCAAAAAGTCCCTGTTACGATCGAGTCACGCACCCTCGACTTTCCGCTGGATCCAGTGTTGCGTCTGACCGACGGCTCCGGCAAGCTCCTCACGCAAGCGCAGGCGAAAAAGCTCGGAACGGACCCGGAACTGACTGTCACTGCCACCGCCGACGCCATTTATCGCATCGAGGTGAGCGACCTGCACAGCGACGGCGGCCCGCGCTTCGTGTACCGTCTGCGGTTGGCCGTGCCGCAGCCGGATTTCGCGCTGACCGTCGCCTCGGATCGCTTCGCTCTGAAGCCTGGCGACACCCTCGACATTCCCGTCACCGTCGAGCGCCGCGCGGGCTTCAAGGACGACATTGAGATCACCGCCGTCGGCTTGCCCGCGGGAATCAATGCCCAGCCGGTCCGAGCCGCCGCGGCTGGGAAATCGGTCGTGCTGCGGCTGACGGGCACAGACACCTTCTCTGCAGGAGCCTTTCAGATCGTGGGCCGCACGCCGGGCAAGGCCGAATGGGTCCGCATCGCCCGCGCGCCTGTCGTGGAAGTCGGTGCGGCGACGGAGCATCTCTGGGTGACAATGAGTAAGACCGCCACGGTGGCGAAGCAGCCCAAGGGCAAAAAGAAGTAGGTTTCGGGGCAGAGTCGCATGTCCTGGCAGCCGCGGGAAAAAGTGGGAAGGGTATTCGTTCACAGGTCAGTGGCGACAAGGGAACGGAGAGGAACGTCGTTCAGATAGCCGGAACCTCCGTTTTTGCCGGAGGTTCCTTCAATAAGGCTTGGCGCAGGACAGCCCGTGGCCGGTTTAGCAGCTGATACTGTTTCGGCCGCCGCTTCCGGGCCCGCGGCTCGACCCGTCCAGGCCGGTCCGGATTCACCTTCCAGCGGGGCAACTCCTCCCCAGGTTCGGCATGATGCAACCAGCGCAACGCATCCACAAAACTGATCCGGTTGGGTTCCACCCGTTGCCGCTGCCCCGCCTCCACCATGACGCGCCGCACCAGGTTGGGTGGTGTCTTATCAATCTTGCCGTCCAGCCCAGCCTTTTCTACAGTAACGGCAGCGTGCTGGCAACCCCTTGCCCCTGATTTCGGTAGGACGCATCGTGAACGATCTCCAGAACTACTGCTGTCAGAACCCTGAGTGCTCCGACTACGGCCAGCGCGGTCAAGGCAACCTGCGCGTTGCCTTTCGCTCTGGCACTGCCAAGCAGCGTCGCTACTTGGCCTGCCGCACTTGCCAGCACCGTTGTAGCGAACGCCAAGGCACCGCCCTGTTCGACTGCCGCCTCCCCGACGACCAAGCCATC
>DASPXY010001118.1:0-13010 GCA_035637055.1 Gemmataceae bacterium
GGACGGGATGGACAATCGCTTCAAAGGCAAAATTCCGGAGTATCTGCACGACAAGTTCGGGAATTCCGATATCGCTGTGCGGATCATCGGCTTCCAGTTACCCAAAGGTGAGGCCAAGGCGGCGAAGGAGCAATTCGAGGAGCCGCTCAAGAAACTCGGGGAGCGGTGGCGCTTCCACCTCGTGGACAAAACCCCCGAACTGATCAAGGCCCTCCGCGAGTCCATCCGGCAGCAACTCTTCTTCCACCTGCAACAGCACGACGGCGAACTCGTCGAAAAGGACGCCCGTGGGCGCGACCTCCGCCGTGGGGTGGATATTCACCCCATGGAAGGGAGCGATACTTCTCCGGTGGAACTGCCGCCAGCCACCTACTGGGTCGATATCAGCGCCATTCACCCCCCCCTGCGCCAGCTGATCGACATCAGGCGCGGCGATGGGTTGCGCCTGAACCTGCTCCCCCTGGACGGAGGAGGGTTCGTGCTGCAGCGGGAACTGATCGAGAAGGCCATTGTGGGTGGCGATACGTTCCCGCGCGAGGACACCAAGCCGAAGGACTGGCGGCTGACCGTCCGGGACAACAGGATGGAGAACACTGCCGATGACCCCCTGCTGCTCAAGGTGAGCGTGGAATATCTCAAGTCGCGCGTGCGCCTCGGCAAGGACGATGCGGTCAGCCAGGTCAACCCCAGCCTGGTGATGTTTCAGGTCAAACCGCAGGAACGCCTCGAGAAGATGCTGGCCCTGCGCTATCGTCCTGTGGCCGACTTCGTGGCGCCTTCCTGGCAGCTGGAGACCAAGCCGTGGTGGCCGAAGAGCAGGAAGGTGGCCCCCATGCTTGATGCCTTTTGGTGGAGCGAGGATGGGCCGCGGCTCCCCAACGCCTACGTCATCAAGATCGATGCCGGACTGAGCGTCCCGGTAGACGCCGCCGAGTTCAAAGCGCTCATGAACCCGGCCACGGAGGAGGAAGGGACGGTGCGGCTTCTCAGCCTCGGCATGGAGAAGCACAAGGTGGATACTTACAACGGTGGCCAGGAGCCTCAGGAGTGTCTGGTCGTGCGCCTGGAGTATCCGAAGGACCGGCCCGTGATGGTACAGCTGCCGACAGAAGGGTTTCCTGCCATCGGGCAGGAACATCGCTTCTACAGCAAGGCCAACAAGTACACGGGGATTTTCTGGGGGCCTACGAAGCAGTGGCTGGAAGATAACCTCCGAACGCTGCGGGTGATCTCCGTGGAGGGTTTTCGCCAGGCGGCGATCCGCGCGGAGCGGCACATGAGCATGAAGCTGGACCCACCGTAATCGTGTCCCCAGAAGCCCGTTTGGGGGCCGCGTTCACAAGAGCGCTAACCCGCAAGCGGGCTTGGCGAGCGCCGTGGCGCAGGAGACCGGTCTATGTCTGAACCATCCGATCCGGCCCAACCGTCCGAGCACATCCAGCCGGCCCGTGCTCACCTCTGGCGCGAGACCAAGAATGGCGCGGCATCCCCGCGCGGTGCGCCACCCCCGCGCAAGCGTCGCCAACTTTACGGTGTCCTCGCGCTTGTGCTCGCCCTGCTCGGCGCCACCGCTGCCTGGCTGCTGTTCCCCAGCCCGGTAACCATGCCGTCCTTCCTGGGCGCCTGGATCGATCAGTACGACGATCCGCTCGTGCCGCCCAACGCCTGGGCCGCCCAGGATCGCGATGCCCTCAAAAAGCTCCCCTGGCGCCAACGGAGTGCATTTGCCTTCCAGGAATTGCGCCACCTACGGGACAAGCTCAAGGAGTTGCGCGATCAGCGCGCCGACGAACCCGTCGTTGTCTTCCTCTCTGCCTACGCTGCCACAGGACTCGATGGCGCCGTCTGCCTGCTGCCCTGCGACGCCAGCGTCGCCGATCAGGGTACCTGGCTGCCCCTGCGCGAAGTCCTCGGTGCGTTGCGCGCCTGCAAGTCACGGCACAAGTTGCTCGTACTCGACCTGATGCGGCCCTTTACCGAGCCGCGCCTCGGCATCCTCCTCGACGATGTCCCGCGAAAAACGCAAGTCGAACTCGAGGCAGCGGGGAAAGAGGATCCGCACCTGCAAGTTCTCTGGGCGTGCGCCCCCGGACAGCATTCGCTCGTCTCCGAGGATCTCGGTTATTCTGCTTTTGCCTACTACCTTTACGAAGGACTCAAGGGCCGGGCGGATGGCTACGGCGGCGGCAGCCGCGATGGCCGCGTCTCGGTCCGCGAACTCGTGCGCTTCGTGCAGGCCAGCGTGGACCGCTGGTCCACCTCGACCGGGCAACCCAGGCAAACCCCGCAGTTCCTGACCGGCGCGGATGACTTCGCGCTCGTGCCGGTGCCGGACCCGCCTCTGCCGGATCTGGAGATGCGCACCGCACCGTCCTATCCCGACTGGCTGAAGGCGAAATGGCAAATCCGCGATGCCTGGTCGAAGGAACCCTGGGCGCGCGCCGAGCCCAGACTGATCCGCCAGCTGGAAACGGTCCTGATGCGGGCCGAGCAGCAGTTGAGCAGCGGCATCGAGGACGCCAAGGTGCAAGCCAAACTCAAGGACGAACTGGAGACCCTGGAGAAGCAGCACAAGGACTGGCAGGAGAAGCATCCGCCGCCGCGCGGAGAATCCCTGGCCCGGGCAATCGCGCGCGGCAAGCAGCCGCCGGACCCGAAGGCGGGCAACATCCAGCGGAAGTACCGCGACCTGCTGGCCCTCGCCGCCAAGGTGCGCGCGGATCCCAAGTCGTCGGACAAGGATCGCGAGCGCCTGACCACCGACAAGGAGGCCTTGCTCAAGCACTTCGCCGACAAACCCTTCGACCTCGCCTGGTTCGCCTTCGAGGATTTCGCCGGGCAGCAATATCCGCAGGATCGCTTCCGGTTCGTGGCGAGCGACCTCTTCGCCGAAACCGAGCGCTTGCCGCGCTACGAGGAACTCACACTCGTCAAGCGGCTGGCGGACTGGAAGATTGACGCCAAGGAGTGGCCGGCCGCGGCGGTCCAGCAGGCGCTGCAGCTGGCGAAGAAGCTGGCCCAGACCACCGCGAGCGCCGATGACCCGAATGTGCAACTCTGGGTAAAGTCGCAGTTTGCTGCCGCTCGTTCCCGGGCGCGGGCGGCCGAGGAACTCCTCTTCAAGCCCGGGGAAGCCACCGCCGAGGAGGTGCTCGCGGCACTCACCGCGGCCCAGACCTTGTGCCAGGATCTCGCACGGGACTGTCGCCGTCTCGCCGCCGCGTACCGGCTGCGCGACGACGCCCTGGTCCGCTTGCCGGGCTACGCCTTCTACCTGGAGAGCGTCTCAGCCGACGAGCAGAGGAAGTGGGAAGGTGCGGTTGAGAGCTTGCGCAAACTGGACGATTTGCTCAAGTCCCCGCCGCCGGCGCCGACGGATTTCGCGGACAAACTTCGGAAGGTAGGCAAGGTAGCGGACACTTTGCGGGAAGAGCAACTGGAGCCGCTGCAGGGGCAAGTGGAAACGCGCTTGCAGGACCTAATGGGGCGAAGTGCGAAGGCGGGGGCGGCCGATTGGCTCATCATGAAAGATCTCCTGCGCCTCGCCTGGCTGGAGGCCGGTGAGCGTGCGCGGCTATGGACGGCTGCGCGGAAGTTATCCTACGATCTCACCGCGAAGGCGCTGGAGCACGATCGGCAGGCGGACACCGCCCGCAGACAGGCGACGGTGCCGCCGGTGGACACTTCGGGTGTCGCGGAGCGCGAGCGCAAGCGGGCGCTGCTGTACGCGCGGGCGTCGGTGGCGCTGCTGCCGCTCATCGATCCCGAGCGGCTGACCGAGGCCGATCTGGAAAGTGCGCAGAAAGCCCTGGCCCGAGCCGAACGCGAGCCGTCCGCGGAAGCGTGCCACGCGCTGGGTCAGGAGTTGCGGAAAGCGTGGCGGCTGATCGCACCGGAATAATTGATGCCGCCCACACCATAAATCGAGGAGCTTGCGATGACAGATAGATGTCGCTCATGGAGCGGTCGCGACGGGAAGGAGCCCATCACGACCTCCAGACGCCGCCGGCGTTTGGTCCTGGCACTTGTGGCCGCGCTGGTCGCGATGCTGCCACCGCCGCCCCGTGCCGCGGCGCAGCCCGCCGTCGGGGATCTGAAGCTGATCTTCAGCAAGGATGCCAAGGGCTCGCAAGGGGTGGAGCGCGAGCTGCCCCTGCGGCCGAATCTCCCGCGGCAGGCCTTCCTGCACGTGCTCAACGAAAAAGGCGCCGCCGCCGAGGTGCAGGTCGAATTGTCCGCTGGCGGCGAGCCGCTTCTGCCCGCGAAAACTCTCACGATCCCAGCCGGGGTCGGTGGCCTCACCAAGGTGATTTTCGGGACGGCACCTGTCGAGAAGGACGGCAAGCCGCCCGTTCTCGCTCCGGTCAAAAGCCCATTGATCGTTCGCCTGCTCGATGCCAAGGGCAGGGAACTGGAGACCGTGGGCATTGGTGTTGTCAGCCCGCAGAAGTACGTGAAGGTCGAGAGCATTTCCTTCGATCCGACGACGCAGCCCGACGGCACGAAGAACGTCCTTGAGGTGCAGCTGTCGCCCATCAAGACCGCCTTCCAGGGGCCTCCGGCTCGCGTCGATCTGGTCCTGAATCCCGACCGGGCCCCGAGCCTGAAGCGTGGGCAGGAGAAGAAAGGCCGGTATAGCGGCCTGTTGCGCGCCGGCGGGAACCTGGTACTCCGCGCCGAGAATCTGGAATTTGTGAGCAGCGCCGAGGGCGAGCAAGGGCTGATCTACCTGACCGTCGATGGCTATCAACGGGCCTTCACCTTTGTCTCCACCTTCCTCGCGGAGCGGACCAAATCGACCCCCGCCCTCATCACCAAGCTGCCGATCCTGCGCCTGGTTCACCCGACGATCGTCAAACCCAGCCCGAAATTGCCCGTGATCGTCGAGGTGGACAATGCGCCGCCGAATGGGCTGGGCCTGCTATCGCTGTATCGCGACTTCGAGGACAACACCCTCAAGAACCTCGAAGACCAGCCCAAGGAGTTCATCGGCGACCGCGCGGAACTGTTGTTCTGCAACCCCGCCGGACCGGCTGGCGCGCTCCTCGTCGAGGGCAAGGTCAGCGACTGGGTCTTGGTGCTGGATACCGAGGACGTCCACGGCAAGCGCTGGTTGGCCGCCCAGATGCTCGACAAGGGCGGGAAGGCTGGCCGGACGATCCAGGTGCTGGACAGCAAGGAAATCCCAAGGCGGCCGCTCACCGAAACCGTGTCGCAGATCGTCGAGCCCGTGGTGCTCTATGACGGCAAACCGGACGTGACGCTCGACCTCGACATGACCTTGCCGCCGCCCGGTCGCCTGCCGCAGTTGATCGTCGGTTCGCCGCTGCCGTTGCGCGCGGTCTCGAAGGATCCGAGCGGCATCACCAAGGCGATCTTCTTCGCCGGCAAGCCGCCGCCGGACGGCAAGTTGCCGCCGACTGTCCTGCAAGCCGAGGGCGAGCTATTCCAGATCGATCCCGCGGTCTTCAAGGCCGAGCTGCCGGTGCCGACACTCAAGACCGGGACCGTGCTGGTGAGCGTGCAGATGACCAACGGCGTCGGTGAGACGACCACCAAGACGATCCGGGTGGAGTTGGTCGATCCCGCCAAGGCCAACGGCGCTGCCGGCAAGTTCAAGGGCGCCACGATCACGGGCACCGTGGTCGAGGGAGGGCAAGCGGTGCCGGGAACTCCGGTTACCCTGTCGGACGACAAGGGCGCCATCAAGGCCGCCACCAAGACGAACGACAAGGGCGAATATCGCTTCGAGCGGGTTCCGCCTGGCGCGTACGCCGTCAATGCGCTGCGCTCCGCGTCGCGCACGCGCGGCCGGACGTTGGTGTCGGTGGCGGAGGGTCAGGAGTTAGTTGATAAAGTAGAGGTGAAATTGACCCGATAAGCGACTGGAGCACCGCTCCTGGCCCGGGAGAACCCCGCTTGCGGGTTAGCGCTCCGAGTGCTAACCCGCAAGCGGGCTTCAGGGTTGCTCACTCTGCCCAAGGAGCGACCAGAGCAACAAGGCGAGCAACGCGACGCCCACCGCCGCGAGCACGCCGTAGCCCCTTTGGGCCCAGTGCGACAGACGTTCGTCCTCGGCCCGCGCTTGCTTCGTCCACGCCACAAAGTTCTGCGTCGCAATCATCTTCTCAAAGACGCCGGTCACGAAAGCCTGCTCCGCGGGGTCGGTTCCCGTCGCCGCGACGTAGCAGCCGCCGAAGCGCGGCGCCCCGTCGGTCCCCGCCGCGATGCCCTTCGTCAACAAGCGCCCGAGCCGCTCGTCGCGCTCGTGCAGTTCGCCCAGCAGCAGGCACAACCGGACGTTCCCCAGGAGGACCTCCACCGTTTCCTCGGACATCTGCGGCAGCCGCAGCAGACTGTGAGCCCACTTGCCCAGCACTTGCGTGCAGAGGTGGTGGATCGAGCCGGCCAGTGCGTCGGCCAGCGGCTGGCCGCGCAGGTCGGTGCCCATCGAAAACCGCTGGCCGACCCGCTGCTGGCGCGAGTCCGGCGTTTGCCGGTCGATGAACTCGCGGAAACCCAATGTCTTCTCCATATCGCATACCAGCGCGAACTGTGGGCAGTGGACCTTGAGCACTGCGCGCAGCGCCTCCAGGTCGTGGGCACAGATCAGCGCCGTCGTCTCCGCTTCTTCGTCGCTGTCGGTGGCGGCCAGAGGGAGGAGCCAGAGGACGCCGTTGAGCGGACAGTACGGTTGCCGGTCGCGGGCGATCAGGTGGCACAGGTATTTCAGCCGTGCCGTCTGCGTGGCCACGCCGACGGTGTCCTGCAAGAGCGACGACTGCAGGCCGCCGCGCCGCTCAAGCTGGCGCATCAACCGCCGCTCCCGATCCGTCGCCTGCCCGCCCTTCCTGGCGATCTCGCGCACGAGGTGGATGAGACGAGTCGCCGGCGCGGCGAAATATGCCAATGTCCCGGGCGAATTCTTCGTTCGCGTTCCCGTCCCGGAAGAGGGAGCCTCGGCGTCCCCGGCGAGGATAGCGGTCTGCCAGCCCAGCAGCGATGCTCCGGCGCAGGTCAGGAAGACCGCTTCGCGCGTGGCGTAGACGTGCAGCGGTGCCTGCGGATCCTGCGGCGTCTGGTTCACCACGAACTTCAAGCGGGCCGCCTGGCTGAAGAGGAGTTCCTCGGCCTTCGCCGCCCGGTCCGTTTCCGGGGCGTCGTCGGGGCCTTCGGGGCGGCCCAGGACGAGGAAGAGAGGCAAGTCGCTCAGGTGGATGTTGGCCTGGGCCAACGTGCTCATCGCCGCTGCCCAGGCGGCGTCAATGTCGGGATAGGACGATACGGTCTCGTCCACGAAGAGCAACGTCCACAGCCACCAGCCCAGCCAGGTGAGGGCGTACATGAGCAAGAACAGGATCGGCAGCCACGCCTGCCTCAGGAAACGGGAAGGGAGCGGAATGAGCCGGTCGATCCCCAGGAGGTGGTTCAGCGCGAACAGGATGAGGAGGGCGACGACCAGGACCAGGACATGCAGCGCCCAGCGCACGCCCTGGCTCCTGTGAGCGGGGCCTGCCCGGTTGCCGACGGGCAGGATCAGTTCCGCCACCTTCCTCAGACCGTTCCACAGCGCCGTCAGGGGACCCATGGCACTGCTCTTGTCAGGACGTAGGGCAGGTCAGCGACCTGCCGACAAGGGTTGCAAATCAAAGCAGAGCGCAAAGAGTATTGTCGTCCGTGGTCATTGCCCTAGATCGGCAAGATTGGAGTTAAGCCATCTCTCAAGACCTTTTTCTTTGGCCTGCTCTGCCAGGCGAGCCAGAACTTCCTCATAACCGCACTCTCCCTCGGCGGCTGTTTTCATGTCGAGCACGATGTTGTGAAAGAGGTCCGCGAGGTGAAAAACGATCTTGTTCTTCTGCTCATGGCCTTGGGAGCGAATCTCAAGCAAAGCGCGAAAAAGGAGGCGGTGGACAGTTTCCGCAGCCGATAGGTTCGTCTTCATGGTCAATCCAAATCTGGGAACATCGACAGATCGGGCGTGTACTCCTCAACAGGAACTGTCATGTCCGGGGTGATGGTGCTGTTCGGATCCGCTGCCCGACGAAGAAGCTCGTGGGCGCGGCCATTGCCGTCGTGGAGATAACCTGTCCGGGTGTTGATGATGAGGCGGTCACCTTTTTTCGGGTTCCTGGCGGCGGTGAGTAACTCCGCGTCGGACACCCGTTGCAAACCCGGCCGCGGGGCACTGTGTGCGGGTGTCGGCAGAGGTTTCAGATCGCCGATCTTGATGTCCTTCATCACCGCCGACCCTTCGGCCAAGGGCGTTCACGCCCCGCCGCGACGGTCCCTACGATGGCCGCGCAATAAAAAGCGAATAGGCGACCACCGCCAAGACCAGGATGCCGACGCCCCCGAGCAGGGTATAGCCTAGCTGCGCAAAACGCGACTGGCGCGTGTCCTCCGAGCGGGCCTCCTCGGTCCAGGCCACGAAGTTCTGCGCCTCGAGCAACTTCCGGAAGACGCCCGCCACGAACGCTTGCTGCATCGCCCCGGTGCCTGCCAAATAGCAGCCCCCGAAGCGCAGCGAGCCCTCCGCCCCCGCCGCGATGCCCTTCGTCAGGATGCGGCTGAGGCGTTCGTCGCTCTCGCGCATCTCGCTCAGGAGCATGTACAGCCGGGCGTTGCCGGCCACCACCTCCGGCGCTTCCTCGCGCTGGCCCTCGACGCGAAAAAGACGATAAACCCACTCGCGCAGCACATAGCCGCACAGCCAGTGGATCGAGCCCGAGAGGGCATCGGCCAGCGGTTGGCCGCGCAGATCGGTGCCCATCGGGAAACTCTGTCCCACACGGCGCTGCCGGTCCTGCTGCGACTGTCGCTGGACGAACTCGCGAAAGCCCGACGCCATTTCCAGGTCGCACACCAGCGCGAACTGCGGACAGGTCACCTTGAGCACGCTGCGCAACACCTGCAGGTCGCGGGCACAGACCTCGGCCGTGTTCTGCGCATCCTGCTCGCTGTCGGTGGCGGCGAAAGGGATGAGCCAGAGAACGCCATTGAGCGGGCAATAGGGTTGGCGGTCGCGGGCGATCAGGCGGCACAGATGCCTCAATCGCCCCGTCAAGTCGGCGACGGCAGCGGCATCCTGCATCAGCGACGGTTGCTGCCGGTCGCGCCGTTCCAGGCGGCGCATCAGCCGGCGCTCATCCTCGGTGGCCTGGCCGCCTTTCTTGGCAATGTTGCGGACAATGCCCACCAGCTGCTTCACCGGGGCCGTGGCAACATTCGGGCTGAGCGTTTTGTCGGTGCTATCGCCCCCGCTTGACGACACGCCCTGCTCGACCTCGACGTCGCCGGAGAGAACGGCAGCCTGCCGCCCCAGCAGCGACGCCCCGGCACAGGTCACGAATACCGCCTCGCGGCTGGCATAGACATGGATCGGCGTCCCCGGGCCCTGCGGTGCCTGCCGGATCACGAGGTTGAGCTGCGCCGCCTGGTTGAAGAGCAACTCCTCGGCCTTGCACGCCTTGTCCTCGCCTGTGGTGTCCTCGGGGCCTTCGGGGCGGCCCAGGACAAGGAAGAGGGGCAGGTCGGTCAGGCGGATGTTGGCCTGAGCCAGCGTGCGCATCGCCTCTTCCCAGGCCGAGTCGATCTCGGGGTAGTACGACGCGGCTTCCTCCGCGGACCACAGTACCCACAGCCACCAGCCCAGCCAGGCCAGAGTGTACATCAGCAAGAACAGGATCGGCAGCCAGACGTAGGCGAGCAAGCGCAGCGAACCGGGAATCAGATTCGGGATCCCCAGGATGCTGTTGAGGAAGTACAGACCGACGAGCACCAGGGCAATGACCAGGAGATGTAGTGCCCAGCGCACGCCGGGGCTCATGCGGGCGGAGGCCGCCCGGTTGCCGACGGGGAGGATCAGCCCCGCCACATTCTTCACGCCGTTCCACAGCGCCGTCAAGAAACCCATCGCACTGCTCTCGTCAGAGTGGAAATCGCGCTCACCCGCAAGCGGGGCTTAGCCGCCCGTTGCAAAACCCCTCCCCCAACCCCTCCCCGCCACGGAGAGGGGGGGCAAGACAGAAAACTCTCCCCTCTCCGTGGCGGGGAGGGGCCGGGGGAGGGGTTTTGCAACGGGCTGTTAGCCGCCCTTCCCCAGACGCCACACGAGAAAGAACGCGGCGGCGGGGATCAGCATCAGCACCACCAGGCCGACGGTCATCACCATACTGCGAAAGCGGCCGGCGCCGTACAGCGGCGGCACGTCGATGACCGGATCGGGTGCCGGCGGCGGCCTCCAACCGCCCGACTGCTTGCTGGCAATCTGCGCATGGGCCGACTCCCGCCAGGCTTTTAGCCCCTCGGGTGGCTGCGCGTCGCGGCTGCCGCGGAAGCCGAGCATGACGCACAGGAAAAAGACTTCCAGGGCGTCGCTTTCCGCGCGCGCTTCGGCGCGCCGCGCCTGCTCCCAGAAGCGCTCGGCGCGATTGCGGGTGCCGTACAGCGCCAACTCCAGGGTGTTCTCCGTCCACTCCTCGCGCCACGGCGAGTCGAGGATGAAGAGGTCGTCCAGCCAGCACACCAGGGCATAACGAATCCCGAGAAAGGCATCAGGGCCAGCGCGGGCGGCGCTTTGTCCTTGCGGCACGTTGCCGACGTACTCCGGCCAGCGCTGCGCCTCGGCCTCGCCCTTGAGCAGGCCTTTCAGGTTCGACTGCTCGCGCTGCCAGTCCGCTTCCTCACCCCGGCTCAACTGTTCCTTGACGCGCAGAGCGTGGGTGATAACAGGATAAACCAGATCGGCAATATCTTTGCGCATGTCGGGATCCTTCGCGAACCCAGCCCCAGCAGAAAATCCGAAATCCGAAACTCGAAATCCGAAACAAATCCGAAATCCAAACCAGAAAATCCGAAACCGTTGCGCTCTTCGTTTTCTTCTTTGGGCTTCGGATTTGTTTCGGATTTCGGATTTCCCGCAGGGGCCTTACCCTTCGTGCGGCACCAGGTAGAGCGTGAAGCGCATGGTCGTGCTCTTGTACCCGGTGTTGATGGTCAACACCTTTTGCCCTTGCATGTTACCAACAACGAGCCGTTGGTTCAACCGAATGGCCAGGGTCAACTCGCGCTGCACAGACTGCCACTCCTGCAACTGCGACTCGCGGCTGATCTGGAAGTAAATCAGGCCCTCGCGTTCCGGGAGGGTGCGCGGGGGCGCGTCGCTGTGCGTGAAGCGCAACCCCGCCGCGCCCTCCGCGAAGATCCTGGGGGCGCGCTGGGCGCTGGCGATCTTCATGTCGAGTTCGCCGGCCAGGGTGAGCATCTCGACGCACTCCTGGGCGGGCAGCGGGCTGTCCACCCCGACGAACATTTGCCAGGCGGGTTCCAGCCATTCCGGCTGCAGCGTCACCTGCAGTTGCTTCCCCTGGCCGACGAACTCACGCTCCTTGTACGCCGCATCCTCGACCTCGCCGAGCAAATCGTCAAGGTATTGCTTGACGCGATAAAAGCAATCGCCCAGGTCATCGTGGTCGTAGCGCGGCAGGTCCGGCGTTTTGCGGGCGTCGCCGAAGATCGCCAGCTGGCCGACGAGCCGGCACAATTCCAGGTACGCCGGCAGCGGATGAATCCCCTGGGCGAACGCCAGCGTCCCGAGGAGGGCGTAGCCCTCATTGAGGACGTGGAGTTGGGCGAAGATCAGCGGATCCTTCTTGGAGCGGCTGTCGAAGGTGATACCGCGGGAGACGACCTGGGTGGCCCGCTGCTCGACCTTTTTGCCGACGATGTGGTAGATGGCCTGGAGGATATCGCCGCCCAGCGCCGGCCAGGCGTCGCAGGCGAGCACCGGCGGGATATAAGTGCGGTCGAGCTGCGGCAAGGCGTCGGGGGTGTTGCCCCGCCGGACGCGCGCAATCTCCAGCACCTCGTAGCCGGAGTGGTCGTCGGTCGAGAGCAGCAGCTTGAAGTTCAGCAGGCGGATGGGCACCGGCTGCGGGTTGTCGTTGACGTTCTCGTCCTCGATTTCCTCGCTGGCGAGCTGATAGCGCGTGAGGACGGCCTTGTCGCCCTCGGGCGGAGGCTCGTTGGGATCGCGGACGTTGTTTTGGCCGAGTTGCAGACGGGGCACGGCGAGGTAGACGGTCACGCTGCCGCCGCGCGCGAACGCGGGCTTGAGGTCAACGGCCCCGAGCGCGCCGTCGTCCGGCACGGAAATCACGGTGCCGTCGCGGAGACGGGCCTTGAGCGACTTGACCGCACAGCGGTAGTTGGCGAGCGCGCCGACGTCGAGGTCGATCGAGCGCAGGCCCCAATCATAATGCAGATCCCATTTGTGCGAAAAGTAGAGTTGCCGCATGCCGAAGCGTTCTGCCAGCTGCATCTGATGCGGCCAGAGGAACATGCCTTCATACCAATGCACCGCTCGCTCAGTCATGAGGTTTACTCGGTTGTCCGCGCCCTGTGGAGTGCAGCGCAAAGTTGGCAGTCCGAGCCCGAAGCGTCAGCAAAGGGAAGTGTCCCGCTGACGCTTCGGCTCGGACGGTTTTGGAATCTCTCCTGCTGAGTATAGCTGATGGGCGTGGGGAGGTGCCATCCTATCCGCCCTGACTGCGCCTGCGCATTTCTGCTACCCAGTCCAGAATGCGATCGCCTTCCTCGTTCCTGCCCTGGGATTTGAGAAAGGTTGCCAGGCAACCATACGCCTGCAGGGTGTCGGGGTGCGCTTGACCCAGGACGCGGGCACGGCTCTCCGCCGACCGGCGCAACAGCGACTCGGCCTCGGCGTTCTTGCCCTGCCGCAGCAAGTTCGCGGCCAGGGTGCTGTAGTCCGCGGTCATGGCAATGTCCTCGCCCGGCGGATGGCCGGGCGCCGCGGCAAGGGCGGTGGTCGGGGCAACGAGCACAACGCGGAAGCCGGTGCTGCTGTTGCAGGAGCGCGGCGGCCGCGACGGACGGCGCGCGGCCCGGCAATCCCGTGGGCCATCGCTCCAGCTGCCGCCGCGCTGCACGCGCTGCGACCCGTCCGGCGGGCCATCGGGGTCGCGGCCGCCCGGCAGCGTCGCCCCGTA